>NZ_JBYTAH010000024.1:0-84876 GCF_058787975.1 Cupriavidus sp. FW305-26 | reverse complement strand
GCAGCGCAACGCGCGCACCGCCCGGCCAGCGGGCGTGCGGCGGCCGGGCGCCGTAACCGATGAGATCGCGTGGATAGCGGGACTGGAGCATGGTGGTGGAGTCGGAATTGGATCGGGAAGTCATACGGTTCAGTTCAACGCATAAGGGGCCAGCATGCCCGCATACGCCTTGGGCAGCGGCCGCGCCCAGTCGCCGCGCTTGCTGGTGCCCAGGCGCACCGAGACCAGCGCCTCGGCCATCTTGACCGCGCACACCACGCCGTCGATCACCGGTGCGCCGATGGCGTCGGCGATCTCGTCGCACAGGTCGGTCATGCCGGCGCACCCCAGCACGATGCATTCGCTGCGGTCTTCAACCAGCGCCTGGCGGCAGGCCTCGGTGATGATGCGGCGCGCGTCCGAGCCCGGGCGCTCCAGTTCCAGCACGGGCAGGTCGCAGGCGCGCACGTTGTTGCAGAAGCGCTTCATGCCGTAGCGCTCGGCCAGGTGCCAGGCGATATTGCAGGTGCGCGCCAGCGTGGTCACCACGCTGAAGCTGCTGCCGACCACGCTGGCCATATGCATGGCGGCCTCGGCGATGCCGATCACCGGCCCGCGTGCCACCTCGCGCGCGGCGTACAGGCCGGGGTCGCCGAAGCAGGCGATCACGTAGCCGTCCACGCCCTCCTGCTCGCCGGCCAGGATCTCGTCGAGGATGCCGGGCACGGACAGGGCTTCGTCATAGTGGCTTTCGATGGAAGCCGGTCCCATGCGCGGGCTGACCGCGCTGATGCGCGTTCCCGGTGCCGCCACGGCGACGGCGCACTGCCCGATCTTGTCGGTCATGCTCTGGGTGGTATTGGGGTTGATGATCTTCAGCTTCATAGACGCGGCTCTGCTAAGTGCGGTCGAAATCGTGCAGTCGAAAGAATGGTTCCGGGGCTCAGGCCTGGCTGGCGGCACGGCTGCCGAAGTGGCCGGGCATCATGCGCGGCGCCAGTTGCCGGTACAGCACCAGCGCAATGCCCATGCCGATAAACCAGCTGTAGTTGGCCGCGGACTGCCAGGCCGGCACCACCACGCACAGGATCGGGATGATGGCCGCCGGGATCATGGTGGCCACCGCCGCCGGATTGAAGCCGTTGCGGTACCAGTAGCGGCCGCGCGGGTTCAGCGTGTACAGGTCGTCGACGTCGACATGCTGGCGCCGCACCAGGTAGTAGTCCGCAATCAGGATGCCGAACAGCGGGCCGATGAAGGCGCCCAGCACGTCCAGCGTGTAGTGGATCACCGCCGGGTTGTTGTACAGGTTCCACGGCGTGATGAAGATCGAAGCCACGGCCGCGATCATGCCGCCGGTGCGCCAGCTGATGTGCTTGGGCGAGACGTTGGAGAAGTCGAATGCCGGCGAAACGAAGTTGGCGACGATATTGATGCCGATGGTGGCGGTCATGAAGGTGAAAGCGCCCAGCAGCATGGCGAAGGTGCTGTCGATATGGCTGACGGTCTCCACCGGGTCGGTGATCAGCTTGCCGAACACCGGCAGCGTGGCCGAGGTCGTGATCACGGTCAGCAGCGAGAAGCCCAGGAAGTTGACCGGCAGGCCCCAGAAGTTGCCGCGCTTGACCGACTTGAAGTCCTTGGCATAGCGCGAGAAGTCGCCGAAGTTCAGCATCGGGCCGGAGAAATACGACACCACCAGCGCGATCGCGCTCAGCATCACCGGCACCGCTTCCCAGCCGGTGTACTTGACGAAGCTCAGCGTGAAATTGACGTTCTCCCAGCCGGCCTTGTTCACCAGCCAGATCGCCAGCGCGATCATAACCACGTACACCGCCGGGCCGGCCCAGTCGATGAACTTGCGGATGGTCTCCATGCCGGTCCAGAACACCAGCGCCTGCAACACCCACAGCACCATGAATGCGGCCCAGCCCAGCGTGGAGAGTCCGGCAAAGCCGTGCAGCTTCACGTCGGCATAGGGCGCCAGCGCGGGGAAGAAGTGCAGCGCCAGCACCAGGAAGGCGCTGGAAGCCAGGTAGGTCTGGATGCCGTACCACGCCACTGCGATGAGCCCGCGGATCACCGCCGGGATATTGGCGCCGAGCACGCCGAACGAGGCCCGGCAGATCACCGGATAAGGCGTGCCGGTCACCTGGCTGGGCTTGGCCACCAGGTTGCAGAAGTACTGCACGATCAGGATGCCGACCAGCAGCGACACCAGCACCTGCCAGCTGGTCAGCCCCAGCGCGAACAGACTGCCGGCGGTGATATAGCCGCCCACGCTGTGCACGTCCGACATCCAGAAGGCAAAGATGTTGTAGGTGCCCCAGGTCTGCTTGCGCAGCGGCGCCAGGTCCTCATTGGTCAGGCGTTCGTCATACCCCGGCTTGATCAGGGCGTTGCCGTGTGCGGCATGCCCGGCCTGCACCTGCGGGGCGTCGGCGGGGGTTGCGGTGGTTTGCATCATCTGAGTCTCCTGGCAGATGTGTGTCTTGACGATAGGCGACATGCGGCCGTTGGGCTCTTTGGTGTGCGCCGGTGGAAAGCTGCTTTTTATTGACTACAAAATTGTCTACAAAATTGATTTAGTGTGTAGACGATGTTGTAGATCACGGATTCGTGATTGTCAACATTCGCTTTCCCTGAAGTCTTCTCGCCCAATCCGGAATGTCCTCAGGGGTTTACCCCCGGCTTGATTCGTGCGAATCCTGAATATAGGATGTCCAACATCCCATCTGTAGATGGCCTAGCAAAGAGACAAAATTGGAGACAACTGTGGGGCATGGTCCGCTTTCCCGATTCACCGTACTCGACCTCACGCGCGTGCGCTCCGGTCCGGCCGCCGTGCGCCAGTTCGCCGACTGGGGGGCGACCGTCATCAAGATCGAAGAGCCGGGCCAGGCGCCCGATGACAAGCCGGGCGGTTCGGCGCAGTTTGCCGACTACCAGAACACCCATCGCAACAAGCAGAGCATTACGCTCAACCTCAAGCATCCGGAGGGGCGCGCGCTGTTCCTGGAGCTGGTGCGCAAGGCCGATGTGGTGGTGGAGAACTACCGGCCCAACGTGAAGTTCAAGCTGGGCATCGACTATGAGTCGCTGCGCAAGGTCAATCCGCGCATCGTCTATGGCAGCGTATCGGGGTTCGGGCAGGATGGTCCGTACCACGAGCGCCCGGGTCTGGACCAGATCGCGCAAGGGATCTCCGGCATGATGTCGGTCACGGGCGAACCCGGGCGCGGACCGATGCGCGCGGGGATTCCCGTTGCGGACCTGACCGCCGGTCTGTTCTGCGCGATCGGCCTGATGGTGGCGCTGCTGGAACGCGAAGTGTCCGGCCAGGGCCAGTGGGTGCAGACCTCCCTGCTGCAATCGCAGCTGTGGATGATGGACTTCCAGGCCATGCGCTGGCTGATGAATGGCGAGGTGCCGGGCCAGAGCGGCAACGATCATCCCACCAGCAGCCCGACCGGCGTGTTCCCGACGCAGGATGGCTACATGAATATTGCCGCCATGGGCAACGACATCTTCGCGCGGCTGTGCAAGGTGCTTGAGGTGCCTGAACTCATCGCGGACGAGCGCTTCCTGACGGTGCCGTTGCGTGCCCGCAATCGGCCGGCGCTGAACGCCGCGATCGCCGGGCGCACGCGCACCCGCACCACCGAGGAATGGATCGCCCGCATGAATCGCGAAGGGGTGCCGTGCGGCCCCATCCTCAGCATGAACGAGGCCTTCGCCGATCCGCAGGTCGAACATCTGCGCATGAGCCAGCCCATCGAGCACCCCAGGCTGGGCACGATCTCCGTCGTCGGCCAGCCGGTGATCCTGAGCCGGACCTCGCTGGGCGAACTGGCGCCGGCACCGGAGAGCGGTGAGCACAACCACGACGTGTACCGCTCGCTGCTCGGCCTGGATTCCGCGCGGATCGAAGCGCTTGCAGCGCAGGGGGTCATCTGATTGGGCGCTACCATATCCGCCATGATTGCCCCGCTTCCGGGGCCACGGACATGACGGAGATTCTGATGAAGGCCCAACTTGGCATGGAGATTCGCGGATTCACGAGCCTGCGCCGGCCGGACAACCTGCCCGACGAGATCGCGCACCAGATCCGCCAGCGCATCCTGGACGGCACCCTGGCCCACGGGCAGCAGCTGCCCACGGAGAACGAGCTGGCCACCGCGTTCGACGTGAGCCGCAATGTCGTGCGCGAGGCCATCGCGCGCCTGAAGCTGGCCGGCTACGTTGAAACCCGGCGCGGCACCGGCACGTTCGTGGCGCAGGGCATCGGGCAGCGCAACTTCGAGATCGTCACCGACGAGCTGCTGCATGAGGATGCGCTCGAGCATGTCTTCCAGCTGCGCGTCGAGATCGAATCGGGCGCCGCCGCGCTGGCGGCGCGGTTCCGCACGCCCGCGCAGCTGGAGGCGCTGCGACTGGCGCTGGCGAAGGTCGATGAAGCGGGCGCAGACTGGGAAAAGGGCGCGGACACCGCGCTCGATTTTCACCTCGCTGTGGGCAACGCGACCAACAACCCGTACTTCATCCGCTTGATGGCCCATCTGAGCCATGTGCTCCACGACTCCGTGCGCACGCTGCGTTCCACCTCGACCGGGACCACGCGCATCGCGGAAGTCGAGCAGGAGCACCACGCGATCTTCGACGCCATTGCCGCGGGGAACGCCGACCAGGCGCGCGCCGCCATGCGCTACCACCTGACCAACGGTATTGAAAGACATAAGGCCCGAGCGCCTGGAAAGACAACATGACCACGACACGCATACTGCAAGGCGAGATTACCGATACCCTGCTGGTGGAAAAACGCGGCCGCACCGGCTGGATTACCTTCAACGACCCTGGCCGCCACAACGCCGTCTCGTTCGACATGTGGGCGGCACTGCCCCAGGCGCTCGCAGCGTTCGAGCAGGACGACGAAGTGCGCTCGGTAGTGCTGACTGGCGCCGGAGAGCGCGCCTTCGTGAGCGGGGCGAACATCGCGCAGTTCGACAACCTGCGCTCCGGCGAAGAGGCCGTCGCGGCCTATGAGCAAGTGGCAGAGGCCGCCCAGCTGGCTCTCTACGACCACGCCAAGCCGACCCTCGCCAGGATCAAGGGCTATTGCATCGGCGGCGGCCTGAATATCGCGCTGTGCTGTGACATCCGGATCGCGTCGTCCGACAGCACCTTTGCCATTCCGGCCGGCAAGCTCGGCCTGGGCTACCGGCTCACCGCAATCCGGAATCTGGTCAGCACGGTCGGCGCCGCCAATGCGCTCGAAATCTTCCTGACCGCCAACCGCTATGCGGCGGCGGACGCCAAGGCCCTTGGCCTGGTCCACCACGTAACCGATGCGGCCGACCTCGACACGACGCTGCAGACACGCCTGGACCAGATTGCCGCCAATGCGCCCCTCACGCTGCGCGCCGGCAAACGCATGATTCGTCAATTGCAGCAGCTGGGCCCGCAGGTCGATATCGCGGGCATGCAGCAGCTCGTCATGCAGTGCTTCGCCAGCGACGATTACCGCGAGGGCAAGCGCGCCTTCGCCGAAAAGCGCAGCCCCGTCTTCAAGGGCCAATAAGCGTTACATCCCGGCGATCCGGGAATATCGGCAATACCGCCACGCATGACGTGGGGACACATACAAAAGAGAGGAGATATGGCATGAACACGAAGCAGAGGCTTGTCCTCGCGATGGCCGTGGCCGGCCTGGGCCTGGCAGGGCACGCGGCGGCCCAATATCCGCAACAGCCCATCCGTATCGTGGTGGGCTATGCGGCCGGGGGCACCACCGACATCCTGGCGCGGGCGCTGGCCGAACAACTGGCCAGCGAGCTGAAGCAGTCGGTGATCATCGAGAACAAGCCCGGCGCGGCCGGCAACTCGGCCGCCGCCTATGTGCAGCAGTCGGCGCCGGATGGCTATACGCTGTTCATGGCAACCGTGTCGAGCCACGGCATCAACCCAGCCTTGTACAAGAAAACGCTGGGCTACGAGCCGGTCAGCGGCTTTGCGCCCGTCAGCATGGTCGCCTCGATCCCGCTCGTGCTGATCACGACCCCGAACCTGCCCGCCAGGAACGTGCCTGACCTGGTGACGCTGGCCCGGAAGAAGTCGGGAGAGCTGAACTACGCATCCAGCGGCAACGGTTCGCCGGTCCACCTGGCCGGTGCGATGTTTGCCCAGAGCGCCAATGCCAAGCTGGTGCATGTGCCGTATCGGGGCGGAGCGCTTGCCAATACTTCGGTGATCGCCGGCGAGACGCAACTGAGCTTCGCCACGCTGCCTGGCGCCCTGCCGCAGGTGAAGGCCGGCAGGCTGCGCGCCATCGCCGTGACCACCAGGGAGCGGTCGCCGCAGCTGCCGGATGTTCCCTCCATGCGTGAAGTGCCGGGCTTCGGCAGCTTCGAGATCAATACCTGGAATGCATTGCTGGCACCGAAAAATACGCCCCAGCCGGTGATCGATGCGCTGAACCGGGCCGTCGCCAGGTCACTGGCATCGCCGAAGCTTATTCAGCGCTTCAACGGGGAGGGGGCGACGCCGGCAAGCAGCACCCCGGCCGAGCTCAGCCGCTTCGTCAACGCCGAGCTGGCCAAATGGGCTGGCGTCGTGAAAGACCTGGACGTCAAGGTCGACTGAAGGCAGGCGTCCGCAGAAGCGGGGCTTCTGCGGGCGGCCTTGCAGTCCGGCCAATCTCAATACGCAATCTTCGCCGTCAGGCTCACGCTGCGCGGATCCGCGGGCTGGATGTAGCTCTCGTACTGGAAGCCCCAGTAGCGCTTGTTGGTCACGTTATTCAGCGCGGCGCGCAGCGTCAGGTCCTTGCCGGCGACGCGGGTGTTGTAGCTCGCGCCGAGATTGAACACCGTGTAGCCGCCGGCCTCCAGCGTATTGCCCGCGTTCAGCTTGGTATTGCCGGTGTACTTGCCATCGACGCCAAGGCGCAGGCCGGGCACGAACGGCACGCGGTAGCTGATGCGTCCGGCCAGCACCAGGTCAGGCGCACCGGCGACGCGCTTGCCGTTGTTGGCCAGGCCCTTGTCGTAGTACGAGTCCAGGTACATCGCGCTCGCGCCGAATTCCCACTGCGGGCCCAGCCGGTACACGCCGGCCAGTTCCAGCCCCTGGTAGATCGAGGTGCCGTCCTGCTGGCGCGTCGGCACGCCGCCGTTGATGCTGTCGTACTCGGCGCCGCGCTCGATGCGGAAGGCGGCGGCAGTGGCGCTCCAGGCGGCCTGGTCGGCCTTGACGCCGACTTCATACTGCTTGCTGCGGATCGGGCTGAGCAGCTGGCGAGCGTTGGTGTAGCCATCCGGCACGATCGAGCCGGGCTCCAGCGCTTCCACGTAGCTGGCGTAGACCGTGGCCGTGGGCACGGGCTTGAACATCAGCGCCAGCGTGGGCGTGACCACGCCGTTCTTGCTGTAGCTGGAGCTCACCGGCACGTAGCCGTTCTGCTCGAAGTTGGTCACGCGCAGGCCGGCCAGCACCGACCAGCGCTCGCTCAGCTGGACGGTGTCGCTGGCGAACACCGACTTCTGCGTGATGTCGCTGTTGCGCACCTTGTTGAAGGCGGTCGAGCTGAAGTACGTGTTGGTGTTGGGCTCGAAGATATTGCCGGCGCCGATGACGGCGCCGAAGCCGTTGTTGTCATAGCGGTCGATCTGCTTCTGCCACGACAGGCCCGCCACCAGCTGGTGCCCGAACGGCCCGGTGCGGAACTTGCCTTCCAGCATCGCCTGCCATTGGCCCACCTGCTGGTTCTGCGCGGTGTCGTAGCGCTGGTCGCTGTAGTCGCCGGCCTGGTTCAGCAGGTTGTAGGTGCTTTCGTTGCGGCTGCGGTTGACCTTGGTGAAGCTGTAGTTTGTGCTCACCGCCCAGTCCGGATTGATCTGGTAGCGCAGGCCGGTGCTGTACAGCTGCAGGTTGGTGTTCAGGTGCTGGTCGGCACCGGCGAAGTTGCGGATGCGGCCGGACACCGCGGCCGGCAGGGCCGTGTCGCCGTAGCTCCACAGACTGAACGACGGCATCTGGCCAGTGGCGCGACGGTCCTGGTAGATCGAGTCGAAGGTCCAGGTCAGGTCCCTGGTCAGGCGCGCATCCAGGCCCAGCGAGGCGCTGTCGCGCTTGATATTGCGCGCGTTGTAGGGCGTGCCTTCCTCGTGCGTCACGTTCAGGCGGTAGCCGAACATATTGTTCGGGCCGGCGCGCCCGCCCAGGTCGACGTGCTCGCTCCAGACATTGGCGGCGCGGTAGCCCAGTTCGAACGAGGCGGAGAAGGTGTCGGTCGGCTTCTTGGTGACGTAGTTGACGATGCCGCCCGGGGTGGCGAAGCCGTACATGAAGCCCGGCAGCCCCTTGAGCAGTTCCACTTGCTCCATGTGCTCGTAGGGCAGCGTGATGCCGTAGGCCACGAACGGCAGCCCGTTGATCTTGAAGCCGTTCTGCCAGTCGATCTGCAGGCCGCGCACGCTCAGGTAGCTGGACCAGCTGTTGTAGCCGTTGCCGTTGTCGCTGACCGACGCATCCATCGCAAACACATCGCCCAGCTTGGCCACCTGGCGCTCAGCAAGGTCTTCGCCGGTGACGATGGTGGTGGAGTACGGGGTGTCGAGCTGCGTGCGCGAGCCCAGCGCGCCGGTGCTGGCCTTTTTCTCAAGCTGCAGGCCGGAATCGTCGACCGCCGAGGCGCTGACGGTCACCGCGGGCAGCGACTGCGCATCCGCCGGCGCCGCGGCTTGCTGTGCCAGCGCGGCGGTTGCCGGAAAGCCGACCACGACAGCCAGTTGTGCCAGCACGGCGAGATGGCGGGGCATGGGTGCGCGCTGGCGCGCGGCGCGAATGACTCGACGATTCATGAGGGGACCCGCAGGGGCAGGAGACAGGCAAGCCTGTATGTAAATGTAGGTATAAATGCGAATAATTCGCATTTATGAAAAGACCGAATGATGCTAGCGTTGGGATGGGGCGTCAAGACGCCACATGAGCCTTGTGGTTGAAAACAACGGGGCGGCATCAAACTGGGCGACGTAGCTCATATGAGCTACAATGTGAATACAATTGGCGTGGACAAATCTCAAACTGGTCGAGATGTCCACTTATCCGTTCTCCACTTCGCTATTGTTCGCAGGAGCCTGTCATGTCCGCTTCGACCTTTGTCCGAGCCCGTATCGACGTTGAAATCAAGGAAGAGGCCGCGATCGTTCTGGAAGCGATGGGACTGACGGTTTCAGACGCCGTGCGCATGCTTTTGACGCGCGTGGCACGTGAAAAGGCATTGCCTGTGGAACTGATGACTCCCAATCCAGCAACCATTGCGTCGCTAAAAGAGGCGCGGGCCGGTGGCCTCCGCAAGTTCGGGTCGGTGAGCGACCTGATGGCGGATCTCAATGATGAGGACGATTGAACGGACGACCCAATTCAAGCGCGATTACAAGCGCGAACTCAAAGGGCCGTTCAAGGCGCTGCTGCAAAGCCCGGCTGGTGACTGGTTTGCAATCCTGACTGCCTTGGCGAGTGACATGTCGCTGCCGGACAAATTTCGCGACCATGCGCTTGGCGGCCAGTGGAAGGACTTCCGGGATTGCCATGTTCGGCCAGACCTTTTGCTGATCTATCGGAAGCCAGACCCTTGGACACTGCAACTTGTCCGGCTTGGGTCGCATAGCGAGCTGGCCATGTAACGCGCAGTCCAGACCGCCAGCAAATGAAAAGCGGGCGGCACGATCAGTGCCGCGCGCTTTTTTTCAAGGACAGCAAGCCGCCGCGAATGGCGGCATGCCGTGGATGGCGACTTAACGCTTGCCGTCCTTCGCGTACACCCGCTCACCCGCCACCCAGGTCTCCAGCACCTGGGTCTTCCAGATGTCTGCCGGCTTGGCCTTGAACAGGTCCTGGTCGACCAGGATGAAGTCGGCCCACTTGCCGGCCTCGAGCGAGCCCAGCGTCTTCTCCTGGTGCTCGGCATAGGCCGCGTCCAGGGTGAAGGCGCGGAATGCCTGCGGCAGGGTCATGGCCTCTTCCGGATGCCAGCCGAGGATCGGGCGGCCTTCATGGTCAGTGCGGGTGACCGCGGCGTGCAGGCCGTAGAACGGGTTGGCCGATTCCACCGGGAAGTCCGAGCCGCCCGCGATCACGGTGCCTTGCTTGAGCAGCGTCTGCCAGGCATAGGCGCCCTTGATGCGATCCTTGCCGACACGGTCTTCGGCCATGTTCATGTCGCTGGTGGCGTGCGTGGGCTGCATCGAGGCGATCAGGTCCAGCGTCTTGAAGCGCGGGATGTCCGACAGCGCGATCACCTGCGCGTGCTCGACGCGGTTACGCAACTGGCGCCCGCCCACGTCCTTGTAGGCCGTTTCCATGGCATCCAGCACCTGGTGGTTGGTGGCATCGCCGATGGCGTGGATGTTGACCTGGTAGCCGGCCTTGATCGCGGTCTTGATCGCGGTCTGCATGGCGGCATCGCTCATGAAGAGCAGGCCGCTGTGCACGTGGTCGTCCGAGTACGGTGCCATCAGCGCGGCGCCGCGGCTGCCCAGTGCGCCGTCGCCATACAGCTTGACCGCGCGCAGGTAGTAGCGGTCGTTGCCATAGCCCACCAGCGGCCCCTTGGCCGACAGCGCCTTGAAGTCGTCGCCGGTGTCGCGGATCATGCCGTAGATGCGCGTGGTCAGCTTGCCCTGGTCGGCGAACTCGCGGTAAATCTTGTCCTCGGCAACGGTCACGCCGGCGTCGCCCGCTGCGGTCAGGCCGAGCGCGTTCATGTGCGCCAGCGAGGCGGCCAGCGCGGCGCGGCGGTCATCGTCGCTGTACGGCGGGATCACGCTGTTGACCAGCGCCATGGCCTTGTCGACCAGCACGCCGGTGGGGTTGCCGTTGGCATCGCGCTCGATGCGTCCGCCGGCCGGGTCCTTGGTGTCGCGCGTGATGCCGGCGGCCTGCAGCGCCTTGGTGTTGAGCCACGCGGCGTGGCCGTCCACGCGCACCAGCCGCACCGGGCGGTCCGACACCGCCGCGTCCAGCTCGGCCGCGGTCGGGAAGCGGCCCAGCTTCCAGTTCACCTGATTCCAGCCATAGCCCAGCAGCCACTTGCGCTGCGGGTTCTTGTCGCCATAGGCGCGGATCATGCCTTGCGCCTCGGCCAGCGTCCTGGTGCCGGACAGCGAGATCTCGGTGGTCTTGAAGCCCAGGCGGAACACGTGGCCGTGGGCGTCGATCAGGCCCGGCAGCAGGGTCTTGCCCTGGCCGTCGATGCGTTTGGCATCGGGGTACTGCGCGCGCAGTGCGGCGGCGTCGCCGGTGGCCAGCACCTTGCCCTGGTCGAACACCAGGCCGGTGAAGCTGGTGATCTTGTCCTGCTTCAGGGTGTAGCCCTGCACCGATTCCACCAGCGTCGGCGCGGCGTGCGCGGACAGGCTCAGTGCCATGCCGGCGCCAAGCGCCAGCATGCTCATGCGGATTGCTCTCTTCAAAGCGATGCTCCTTGTTGTTGTTGTGCTTGTGCTTTCTTGCTCTTGTGTACTGCTGGTTGTGAAGCGCGCGGGAATGGCGCTTATTCACCGATTGCCGGCACGGCGGCGCGCGCCGGGGCGGCATCGCGTCTGGCCGGCAGGGCGGGGAATTGCATCTCGGCATAGGACACGAAGCGCGTCTTGCGCGCAATGCGATAGCCCAGCCAGATCAGGAGGAAGATCGGGATGCCGATATAGGTGGCGGCCACGCTGACCCAGTCGATCTTGCCGCTGGTGAAAGCCTGGTAGTTCTGCCCAAGCGTCACGATCAGGCACAGCGCAAAGGCGAAGATCGGCCCGTAGGGGAAGAACGGCGAGCGGTAAGGCAGCCGGTCCAGGTCCAGCCCTTGCGCGACAAAGCCCTTGCGGAAGCGGTAATGGCTGACCGCAATGCCCAGCCACGCGATAAATCCGGTCATGCCGGACAGGTTCAGCAGCCACAGGTAGACCGACCTGCTTTCGAACAACGAGGTGAGAAAGCACAGCGCGCCCACCGCGGTAGTGGCCAGCAGCGCCATCAGCGGCACGCCGTTGCGCGTGAGCTGCGCAAAGATGCGCGGCGCGCGGCCTTCGGTGGCCAGGTTGTACAGCATGCGGGTGGAGGCATACATGCCAGAATTGCCGGCCGACAGCACCGCGGTCAGGATCACCGCGTTCATCACGCCTGCCGCAAAGGCCAGGCCCGCATGGCGGAACACCAGCGTGAACGGGCTGACGCCCACGGTCTGCACGTCGTTCTTGAGCAGGTTCGGGTCGGTGTAGGGGATCAGGATGCCGATGATCAGGATCGCCAGCACATAGAACAGCAGGATGCGCCAGAACACCTGGCGCACCGCGCGCGGGATGTTCCTGGCCGGATCGGCCGATTCGCCGGCGGCGACGCCGATCAGCTCGGTGCCCTGGAACGAGAAGCCGGCGATCATGGCCACGCCGATCAGCGCCGGCAGGCCGCCGACGAAGGGCGCGTCGCCGGTGGTCAGGTTGGCCAGTCCGTGGGAGGCCGACACGTCGCCGCGCAGGATGCCGAAGATCATCAGCGTGCCGATGCCGATAAAGGCGATCACCGTCACCACCTTGACCAGCGCGCACCAGTACTCGGCCTCGCCGAAGCCGCGCACCGAGATCGCGTTGAGCAGGAACATCAGGCCCAGGAACAGCGCGCTCCACAGCACGCCCGGCGTGTCGGGGAACCAGTACTGCATCACCAGCTGGGCCGCGGCCAGTTCCACCGCGATGGTCACCGCCCAGTTGTACCAGTAGTTCCAGCCGAGCGCGAAGCCGAAGCCTTCATCGACATAGCGCGCGCCATAGGTGGCGAACGAGCCCGACACCGGCATATAGGCCGCCAGCTCGCCCAGGCTGGTCATCAGGAAATAGACCATCGCCCCGATCAGGATATAGGCGGCCAGCGCGCCGCCGGGGCCGGCCTGTGCGATGGTGGCACCCGAGGCCACGAACAGCCCCGTGCCGATCGAGCCGCCGATGGCGATCATGGTGAGATGGCGTGCCCGCAGGGTGCGGCGCAGCGTCGGCGCGGGGGCGCCGGAAGAGGTGGGCTGGGAAGGTTGGCTTGACATCAGGATCCGGTCTGGGCGCGCGCCAGGACAAAAGGTCGCGAAGGCGCGCAACTATGCCGGCATCGCCGAGAGGCGGCAAGCTGCGCCGAAGCGCCAGCCGCACGGGTCGCGGCGGCCCGCCGCCAGTGCCTCCTCCCGGTTCTACCGGCCGGTATATTGGGCGGCATCATAAGAGAAATCGTTGTGCAGGGAAAGCCGCTGCGCGAGCCGCGCGCCGCCCGGTGTGCCGCATTGGCCGCGTGACCGCATTGCCTGTGCATGCGATGTAGGACAAACACCCGACGCGGAACAGGAATGGCACCGCTGCCACGGCAGCGGCGCGCGGTATATCGTGCGAGGTAGCAGGCGCTGCATGCCGGCCGGCGCGCGGGGCCACCCCATCCCATGCCGCCGCAGGGAGACCTCACGGATGTTCCAGACGCTCTGTCATGTTCCGTTCGATACCCGGCCAAGCCGTGCCGCGAGGCACGCGGGCGCCAGCCGGGGCCTGCGCCGGCTGACGGCGGCGATGCTCGGGTCGGCGCTGGCGGCCGGGTTGCTGGCAGGGTGCGCCAGCCTGCCAGCCTCGGCGCAGCGCACCCCCTCGAGCGCCCCGGTCAGTACCGCCGACACCCCGCTGGGCAAGGTGCTGGCGCCGCGCCTGGCGCAGCAGCCAGGCGAGTCGCTGTTCTATCCGCTGCAGTCCGGGCCCGACGCGCTCGCTGCGCGGCTGGCGATGGCGCGTGCGGCGCAACGCAGCCTGGACCTGCAGACCTATATCTTCGAGACCACCGGCACCGGCGCCGCCGTGCTGGGCGACATCATCGACGCGGCCGACCGCGGCGTGCGCGTGCGCATGCTGCTCGACGACCTGCATACCGGTGGCATGGACAAGATCCTGTCGGCCATCGATTCGCATCCCAATATCGAGGTGCGACTGTTCAATCCGTTTGCCAACCGCAGCGTGCGCTGGCTGGAAATGCTGGCCGGCTTCAAGCGGCTGGACCGGCGCATGCACAACAAGTCGATGACGGTGGACAACCAGATGACCCTGCTGGGCGGGCGCAATGTCGGCGATGCCTACTTCTCCGCGCGCGCCGACATGGACTTCAGCGACCTCGATGTGCTGATTGCCGGACCGGCGGTGCCGCAGGTATCGGCGGTGTTCGACGAATACTGGAACGACCAGTCCTCATACCCGGTGGTGGCGCTGATCCCCGCAGGCAAGGAAGCGCCGGTTGAGATGCGCAGCCTGCGCAAGGGCCTGGAAGCACGCGGCGACCAGGCCGTCGCCAGCCCCTACGTGAAGGAATTGCTGGAGTCCGGCCTGGCCAAGGGCATCGAGAGCGGCCGCATGCCTGCCTACAGCGGCAAGGCTGTCGTGGTCTCCGACAAGGCCGCCAAGATTACGCACCAGACCGACGACGACCCCGGGCACGCCACCGCCCGGCTCGAGAAAATGATCAACGGCGCGCAGAAGGAAGTGCTGCTGATCTCGCCGTACTTCGTGCCGGACGACGATGGCGAGGCCTGGCTGATCGCCCTGGCAAAGCGCGGCATCCGCGTGCGCATCCTGACCAACTCGTTTGCCGCCACCGATGTCAGCCCGGTGCATGCCGGCTACGCCCCGCACCGGCTGGCGCTGGTGGCCGCGGGCGTCGAGCTGTACGAGCTCAAGCCCAGCGCCTACGCCGAACTGGCAAGCAGCGGCAAGGCCGCGCGCGGTTCGCGCTCGCGCTCATGGCTGTCGTCCAGCCGCGCCAGCCTGCATGCCAAGAACTACATCGTCGACCGGCACCTGGTATTCATCGGCTCGCTCAACATGGACCCGCGCTCGGCCAAGCTCAATACCGAGATGGGCGTCGTGCTGGACAGCCCGGCGCTGGCCGAGCGCATGATCAAGTCCACCGAGCACGGGCTGCTCGACATGGCCTATCGCGTCGGCATGCAGACCGATGGCGACGGCGGCAACCGGCGTCTGACCTGGACCACGCGCGAGAAGGGGCAGCTCATGGTCTATGACAGCGAACCCGGCATGGGTCCGCTGCAGCATCTGGGCATCGGCGTGCTGCGCGTGCTCCCGATCAAGGAAGAGCTATAAGCCTGGCTGCGGTGCTGCACCGCGCCTTTCCTGAACCCGGGTTTGGGCGTATGGTTTTCCGCTTCGTTGCCTGCCGCAAAGGAGCTTCATGAAGGCCGCTGTCCTGTATCAACCCAAGACCCCGCTGATTATCGAAGACGTTGCCATCGGCAAGCCCGGCCCGCGCGAGGTGCTGGTGCGCACCGCCGCCGTGGGCGTGTGCCACTCGGACCTGCATTTCCTGGACGGTGCCTACCCGTACCCGATGCCGGCAATCCTGGGCCACGAGGCCGCGGGTGTGGTCGAGCAGGTCGGCGCCGAAGTGCGCACGGTCAAGCCCGGTGACCACGTGATCACCTGCCTGTCGGCCTACTGCGGCCATTGCGAACACTGCCTGACCGGCCGCCTGTCGCTGTGTATTGAGCCCGATACCCGCCGCCGCGAAGGCGAAGAGCCGCGCCTGATGGCCCGCCAGGGCGGGCCCATGAACCAGTTCCTGAACCTGTCGGCGTTCGCCGAGCAGATGCTGATCCATGAGCACGCGCTGGTGGCAATACGGCGCGACATGCCGCTGGACCGCGCCGCGCTGATCGGCTGCGCGGTCACCACCGGCATGGGCGCGGTGATCCATACCGCGAAGGTGCAGCCGGGCGAGACCGTTGCCGTGATCGGCTGCGGCGGCATCGGGCTGGCCACGGTCAACAGCGCCGCCATCGCCGGTGCCGGGCGCATCATCGCCATCGACCGCGTGCCGGCCAAGCTGGAGCTGGCGCGCAGGTTCGGCGCGACCGACGTGATCGACGCCGGCAATGCCGATGTGCTGGATGCCGTGCGCACCCTCACCGGCGGCGGCGTGCACCATGCCTTCGAGGCCATCGGCCTGAAGCAGACCACCGAGCAGGCCTTTGCCATGCTGCGCCGGGGCGGCACCGCCACGGTCATCGGCATGATCGCGCCGGGCGTCAAGATTGAACTGAAGGGCAGCGATTTCCTGGGCGAGAAGCGCATCCAGGGCTCGCTGATGGGCTCCAACCGCTTCCCGGTGGACATGCCGCGCATGGTGGACTTCTATATGGCCGGCCGCCTGCACCTGGACGAACTGATCGCGCAGCGCCTGCCGCTGGAGCGCATCAACGATGCCTTCGACCAACTGCGCCGCGGCGAGCTGGCGCGCTCGGTGATCCTGTTCGATTAAGGGCCGCCGCCCACAGCGCCATGGTTCGCGCTGTGGGACAATCGCGGCGCACCGCAATGACGAGGCGCCGCATGAAGACAATCGAATGGAAGGACTGGGAGATTTTTTGCCGCGTGGTGGAAGGCGGCGGCTTCACCCAGGGGGCCGAGCTGGCAGAGGTACCCAAATCTTCCGCCAGCGCCGCGGTGGCACGGCTGGAAGGCCAGCTAGGCATCCGCCTGTTCGAGCGCACCACGCGCCGCGTGCGCGTGACCGAACGCGGCCAGCGCCTGTATGAGCGCGTGGCGCCGCTGTTCGCCGAACTCCATGAAATCAGTGCCGAGGCCACCTCGGACAGCGCCGAAGTCAGCGGCCTGCTGCGCATCTCCACCCCCTATGAAGTCGGCTCCCAGCATCTGTCCGAAAGCCTGACGCGCGTGCTGCGCGCCCACCCCGGCCTGCGCGTGCAGGTCGATGTCAGCTGGGACCAGCCCGACCTGATCCGCCACGGCTACGACCTCGCGTTCGTGATGACCGACACCGCGCTGCACGACACCTCGTTCGCCAGCAAGCGCGTGGTGCTGGTTGAGCGCGCCTTCTATGCCGCGCCGGCACTGATCAAGGCGCGCGGGCTGCCGCGCACGCCGCAGGACCTGCAGGGGTGGCCCACGCTGGGCAATGCCGACGACCGCCACTGGGAGTTCCTGCGCGACGGCGTGGAGATTGCACGCCTGGATGTCGAGCCGCGCATCTGCACCCATAACGCCGAGCTGCGGCTCAAGGCGGCGCTCGACGGGCTGGGCGTGACGCGGCTGTCGCCGCGCTTCGTGCAGGATGCGGTCGGTCAGGGGCAACTGGTGCGGGTGCTGCCGGGCTATGCCTCATCGCCGCTGAAGGTCTACGTGCTGATGCCGGCGCGCAAGCTGATGCCGGCCAGCGTGCGGGTGCTGCTGGACATGCTGGAGCAGACGCTGGGGGTGCCGGAGGCGCGGCGCCCGTACGGCAAGCGGAGGGAGAACGCTTAGCTGCCGCGGCCTCCGCTTGCGGGCATCGGTCAATAAGGCTGCTCGGCCGGCCGCACGTCAAAGTGCAGCACTTCGGCAAGATCCAGCATCTCCTCGTCGTCCTCGCTGCGCGTGATCCAGCCGCCGTAGGCGTCGCCGCCGGTATCCCAGTTCCACAGCGTATAGCCGGCCACGCGCAATTGGTTGTGCGCCAGCTCCATCAGTTCCGGCACGCTGGTGGTCTCCAGGAAGGCTTCTTCCTCGGGGTCGTCGCTGCCCCAGTCGATCTCCAGGTCGATCCGTTCGCACAACTGGTTCAGGCAGCCGATAAAGGACTGGGCATCCTTCCAGTCGACAAAGAACCCGGACTGCCAGTCGATGACCTCACGGATCACCCACAGCAGTTCCTGGCCATCGGTGTCATCGTCCTCGGCATCGAGCAGGGCATCTTCAAACATCGACAGCTGCGCCGAGGTCTGCGCGCTGTCGCCAAGGTTGATCAGGGCGAAGAAACGCGCAATCGCGTCCTGCGTGTCGTCGTCCAGGGGTGTGGCCATCTTGTTTTCTCCTGTTGCTTGCTGCGGTCTCCTAGGCCGCGATGCGAATGATCTCGCGTTGGCCCGCCGGTGTCACGCGCAACGCGCGCGAGGTGCGCGTAGGCTCGACCCAGCCGCGCGACAGCAGGCTGCCCAACAGCGCCGCGCCAAGCGCGCCGCCCAGGTGCGGCTTGCGCTCGCTCCAGTCCGGGCAGGTGCAGGCAAACTGGCGCCGCTTGCGCCGCGCCGCCTCCACGTCGACACCCAGCCCCGCCAGCGCCTGCGCGCCGTCGCCGCTCAGGTCTACGCGCTGTCCGTCCAGCATCAGCCAGCCCGAATGCGTCATCCGCTCGAACAGGCCCACGGCCAGCTCGCCCGCCAGGTGGTCATAGCAGGTGCGCGCCTGGCGCAGCGCCGGTGGCGCGGTGCGCGATGCCGGCACGTCGCGCAGCCGCGGCGGCTGGCTGGCCAGCGACGCCGACGCCAGCGCCTCGATCGCCACGCCGATCTCCGGCGCGGCCAGGCGGTAGTAGCGGTTGCGCCCGCGCGTCTCGGCCACCAGCAGCCCGCCTTCGGTCAAGCGGGCCAGGTGGCCGCTGGTGGAGGAGGCCGACAGCCCGGCGATCAGCGCCAGCTCGCCGGCGGGCCGGGCGCTGCCGTCCATCAGCGCCCACAGCATGGCCGCGCGGCCGGGATCGGCGAGCAGGGCGGCGAGGTGGCTGATGCCCGGGGTGTAATCCATGGTTTGGCTCCGGATGAAAGGTGGCATGCGGAGTATAGGAGATGGGCCGGTCGTTGTGACCTCGGGGAATAAAGTCCTACCGAAATGTATGGTTCAGCCATCCCTAGCAGCGTGAAGCGGCAGTCCTTTGTCGCCTCGCGCTGCCGCTCTGCAGCAGCGCCTACATTCCCGTTGTCTCCCCACCTCCCGCCAGGCCGCACCCAGCAAGGGCCAATCCGAAACTAACCGGTTTGCCTCTCGGCATGGCAGCTCCGGTAGACATCGGCAAATCTTGGCACGGCGAGGATTTGCTGCACGAGTTCCCAGAAGCACGCGAAGTCCTCTTTTCGCTTCGTGAGGTTGGCCAGTGCGCGATGGAGGGAATCCGGCTCGGCCGTTAGCGCCGACACTCGCTTGCCAAGTCGGACAAAAGCGTCCGCAATATCATGCGTCGGCCCCAGCAGGGTCAGCGATGCGATGCGCTCTGGTATCCGCATGGCCAAGTTTAAAGCTAGCCGCCCAGCTCCAGCGCTCGCCCATGCTCGCCGAGTAGCCACTTCGGACGCACCGTTGGAAAAGGCGCAGAGAAAAGATGGACGAAAATCGCCCGGCAGCGCCTCTCGCTCAATGCCGCGCCGGCCGGCAGACTGTTCCCATGCACGACTACGTCTTGGCCTCCCCTGACTGACCGCCAGCATCGCCCGATTGCCGGTCCAAACGTCGAAGACGCACAATCATTTCCTTCTCGACTTGTTTGTCGCCGTGGGCCTTCGCGGCTTCAATTCCCTTCTGAAAGGCTACACGCGCCTTCGCATCTTGGCCGAGGTCCACATAGAGAACTCCGAGGGCTCGCCAAGCACCCGAATAGTGCGGGTCCAACTCGGTGGCTTTGACCAGATGAGGGACAGCAGCGGCCAACTCTCCTTGTTGCTGGTACGCCATTGCAAGCGTGACCCTGAGCAGAACGGAGTCCTGGCCAGCGGCGAGTCGTCGCTCCAGCGGTGCTATCGAGAACTTTGGCATGGTCATAGCCCTCCTCTGTCTCCTCACGCGTGTACAGCGGACCTACAAGCCGGGCCAGTGTGTGACTTCGCTTCAAAACCAACGCGCAAATGAAGGGAACGTGCTCGGCGAGAACGCAAGTGGCACAACCATGAACTCGACGAGAGGGCCGCCACGGGCACGACGACGATTGTTGCCGGTTGGCCGACCGCCGACTTCGTACCAACCACGCTTTGCAGAGCGGCGCGTGGACAATGCGATTCAATGGGTGACCGACACTACCTGCCCGGAAATGTCTTCCAGAATACATTTCTGGTAGACCTGTGCGACCACCGCCGCCCGAACGCCCTTGGCGGGGTCGCGTCCCATCGCTTCGAGCGTCTCCCACACCCATCCGGGGCTGATGACATTCACGCGAATCTTGCCTTGCAATTCGAGCGCTGCCGCCCGCCCGAACGCCTCAATGGCGGCGTTCACGGTGCTTACTGCTGCACCACCGAGCATTGGATGCTGCGCGAGGGTGCCACTGGTAAGCGTGACCGACCCGCCCTGGGAGATGTATGGAACCCCATACCGTACAAGATTGACCTGCCCCATCAGTTTATTGGCTAGGCTGAATGCAAAATCGTCGTCAGTCAGGCTGTCCAGTGGGGCGAATTTCGCGGTACCTCCTACGCAGACCACGGCATCAACCATCCCCAGTTGTTTGTACATCGCCAGAATCGACTGCTTGTCGGAGATGTCGACTGAGACCGCCGGCGAGCTACGACTGGCCCCGACCACGTCGTGCTCTTCCGACAATAAAGTCGTAATTTCTTTCCCAAGAAGCCCTGAGGCTCCAATGACCAGGATGCGCATACGTCCCCCTGATAACAGATGATGGGTGGTAGTGAATGGCCCACAGTACCCAGCCCGTTTTCAAGATGAAATAGCCTAGTTCATAGCATACGCCTTGCACGCAACTACGCGCCGACAACAGCTGCTTGGGTACCGAGCGGCAAGGAATGGCCACACTCGCTCGGCCATATTGCCGCGAAGACGCCGCCATGGAACCCCGTGGCGCGAGAGCTACTCAGACTGTTCTTTCTCAGTGTGCATCAAATTGACTCCGATCATGTTCGAGGACCGGAGTTGGTTACAGCTGACTGTGATTGGTGCAAGTCGCGGCGCGTTGGGGCGCTCTGCCTACCCCGCAGATCGGCGATGAACCAAAAAAACCCGCGCGGGCGGGGATGTGTAGCCGAGGGGTCAATCACGACGTGACTGAACGATGGCCGAATGTTCCGAACATTTCTGCCCCACCGGGGCAGGGTCAAGTTTCAGGGGTCGGCATTGGTGCCAGCAACTTTTGCTTTGCCACGTTGCCCTTTGATCCTGAAGAAGAACATCGGCAAAGCCGGTCCCTCCTATGTCGCCAGGTAATCCTGGTTTCGCATTGTTGGCGAATGCTCCCCGTCGCGCCCACTTCTGTGCCGAGAGCTCAGGGGTGCCCCCCGCCTCAGTTCAGCACGCCGTACGCACGCGCTTCAAAGATAGCCTGCGTGCGCGTCTTGACCGCCAGCTTCTTATAGATGTTCTTGACGTGCGACTCGATGGTCAGCCGCGACAGTGACAGTGCGTCGGCGATCTCGCGGTTGGTCGACCCCTTGTTGATGAAGACGAGGATCTCGGTCTCGCGTGCGCTGAGCAGCGGCTTTGCGCTTCCCGTCGGTGAAAGCCTGGTCTCGGCGGGTGCGGCCTTGGGTACCAATGTCGTGAGTAGCCGCTTGGCAATGGACGGATCGATCGGCGTGCCACCGCGCAGCGCGCCCCGCAGGCACACCGTCAGCTCGATGTCGTCGCGCTCCTTGAGCAGGTAGCCGGTGGCGCCGGCGATCAGCGCGCCGACGATTTCCGTGTCCGTGCCCGGTGATGCAATCACGACGATGGGCAGATCCGGAGCACGCTCGCGCAGGCACCGGATCAGCTCGATGCCACCGCCATCGGGCAGGCTGGTGTCGACCAGCGCCATGTCGAACGGACCCTGATCCACCAGCGCGCAGGCCTGCGCGATGGTGCCCGCGAACGAGAGCGCGCCGGCCGCGTAGTCGAGCACGGTGAGGATCCCGCAAAGGCGCGTCAGCATCGGGCTCTCGTGCCCGACCAGCAGCAGTTGGCCACGCATGACGTTTCGGCGGCTATCGGAGAGCGTCGCGTTCGTTGGCATGGAGAAAGGCATGGGGGCTGGTGCGACCAGGGATGCGAGCTGCATGCCCGGTCGGGTGCAGTTCAGATGATCAGCGGCGCTGATTTCACCATCGGACCCGCAGTGATGCAATACGGCAACTGTCGTATGCGATTGACATGGCTGACCCCTTTCTCGTTCTGGTTTGACCCTTGGTAGCGGCGCATGCCACGGTATTGCGTGGCATGCAGCTGGGCCTTGGGTAGAAGTAAAGCCCAATCAGGCGGTTTTTCCTATACCTGAAATCAGGCAGAGGCTGCTGCCGCGTTGGGGCAAGCCATCTCCCCCGAATGAGGCTGGGGGCCAGCCAGGCAGGTTTGCGATACCGCGCGGCGCAACCTCGGGCGGTAGCCCTGCTGATCAAAATACCAATTCTCAGGGATTGTGCCCGACCTCACCGTCACCTTAAATTCCGCTTGAATTTGCGCGCCGCAACTAGAAACACAGCAAGGGTCAACGATGGAACGGCGCGCAAAGACAAGGTGCCTTCGTCGTGCCGCAGCACGCCATGCGCGAGCCGGCTGGCGCGGAGCCACCAGCGGGGTCGAGCGCGTGCAGCCTGCTGCCTGCGCACTGCGCCAGGTAGGAACGGGTAACAAAAAGTGGGTTTGCCAGCGAGGGCATCCGTCTTCCGCAGCCGCCATGCCGGCCCTGCGGCGCGATGCGCTTCGACCTTTTTCGGACCGGTTGCGCCGGCCCGGGGGACTGGTTTTGCCTTCAGCACGGGCTGCCGTGCGAAACCGATGATTTGACCGGACACATTCGAGTCCTTCCGGAGAGTTCCATGTCCAATAGTCTGCAGAAGTGGGTAGGGCGAAATCGCCCGCCTCGGGTCCAGATTTCATATGACGTAGAGGTCGGTGACGCGGTCGAGAAGCGCGAGCTGCCCATGGTGGTCGGCCTGCTGGCGGACCTGTCCGGGCAACCGGCAGTGCCGCCGCCCAAGCTCAAGGAACGGCGCTTCATCGAGATCGACCGCGACAACTTCGACGGGATCATGGGCAAGATCGCGCCGCGCCTGGAGTTGTCCGTGCCCGACACCATGAAGGGCGACACCAATCTCAAGGTCGAACTGCGCTTCGACAAGTTCAGCGACTTCCATCCCGAAAGCCTGGTGGCGCAGGTGCCGCGCCTGGCCAAGCTGCTGGAAGCACGCCAGCAACTGCGCGACCTGCTCGGCAAGCTCGATGGCAACGACGAACTCGACGTGCTGCTCGAGCGCATCGTCAACAACGCCGATGAGCTCAAGCTGGTGCGCAGCGAAGCCGACTCCGGCGCCGCGGCGGCACAGCCGGAAACCGGAGACGCCACGCCGGCATGACGCGGCGGCGGGCGCGGGCATCGAGGCACGCAGGACGCAACGAATTCACAAAGGGTGAACCAGATGGCAAAGAACTCCGCAGCGGACAACGCGAGCGCCGAATCAAAGGGGAGCACCACGGCCGCAGCCGAGCGTGAACTGACGCTGCTCGACCGTATCGTGCAGGAAGGCAATATGGCGGTGGAGCCGTCGCAGAGCGGCTATGCCAGGAAGCTGATCGGCCAGCTGGCCTCGCAGATCCTTGACGAGGGCATGCGCACCAGCCCGGACAAGAGCCTGGTGGCAACCATCAACGAGCGCGTGGCCGAGATCGACCGCCTGCTGAGCGACCAGCTCAACGCGATCATGCACGACCCCGCGTTCCAGGCGCTGGAAGGCGCGTGGACCGGCCTGCACGACATGGTCTACGGCACCGAGACCGGCACCAGCCTGAAGCTGCGCCTGCTCAACGTGACCAAGGCCGAGCTGCTGAAGGATCTTGAAACCGCAGTCGACCACGACATGAGCGTGCTGTTCAAGAAGATCTACGAAGAAGAGTACGGCACCTTCGGCGGCCATCCCTACACGCTGCTGATCGGCGACTACAGCTTCGGCCGCCATCCGCAGGACGTGGCGCTGCTTGAGCGGATATCGAAGGTGGCAGCCGCCGCCCATGCACCGTTCATCACCAGCGCGGCGCCGAGCCTGTTCGACCTGCGCGCTTTCACCGAGCTGGGCGTGACGCGCGACCTGGCCAAGATCTTCGAGAGCGCGGAGCTGGCGCAGTGGCGCGGCTTCCGCGAAACCGAGGATTCGCGCTATGTGTCGCTGGTGCTGCCGTCCTACGCGGCGCGCCTGCCTTACGGCGCCAGGACCAATCCGGTCGAGAGCTTCAATTTCGAAGAAGACGTCGACGGCACCGACCACAGCAAGTACCTGTGGGCCAACTCGGCCTACCAGCTGGGCCTGCGCATCACCGACGCGCATGCCAAGTACAACTGGTCGACCGCCATCCGCGGCGTTGAAGGCGGCGGCAAGGTCGACGGCCTGGTTGCGCATACCTACAAGACGGATGAAGGCGACGTCGCGCTCAAGTGCCCGACCGAGGTCACCATCACCGACCGCCGCGAGAAGGAGCTCAACGACCTGGGCTTCATCGCCATCGTCAACGCCAAGGGCTCGAACAGCGCCACCTTCTTTGGCAGCCAGACGGCAAACAAGCCCAAGGTCTACAACAAGGACCAGGCCAACGCCAACGCGCAGTTGTCTGCCCGACTGCCGTATGTGCTGGCGGCTTCGCGCTTTGCGCACTACCTGAAGGTGATCATGCGCGACAAGGTGGGCAGCTTCCAGACGCGCGGGGACGTGGAGCGCTACCTGAACAACTGGATCGCCGACTACGTGCTGCTCAATCCCTCCGCGACGCCGGAGGCCAAGTCGCGCTTTCCGCTGAGCGCCGCGCGCGTCGACGTGACCGAGGTGCCGGGCAAGCCCGGCGCCTACCGTGCCACGTGTTTCCTGAAGCCGCACTTCCAGATGGAAGAACTGACCGCATCGATCCGCCTGGTTGCAGACTTGCCGGCAGCGGCAGCGTAGACCGGCAGACTCGCATCCCGGCATCCCCGGACATAACGGAACTGAGAGAGCACAGACACCATGGACACCATCATTCTCGACATCCCCGAGATCAAGGGCAGCAACAAGCAGCAGACTGGCCGTGCCGCCGAGCGCATCCAGATCTATTCGTTCTCGCACGGCGTGGCGATGGCCGTGACCAATGACCCGGCCAACTCGAAGCGCACCTCGGGCAAGGCGCAGTTCCAGAGCATGACGATGTCAAAGAAGACCGACCAGGCCACGCCCGGCCTGTACGCCGCGTGCGCCGCCGGCAAGTCGCTCGGCGATGTGAAACTCGAGATCGGACGAACCGAAGACGGTGCGTTCCGCTCGGAGATGACCTACACGCTGAGCGACGCGATCGTCGAGTCCATCCAGACCGCTGGCGGCATGGGCGATTCCTCCGACACGTTCACGCTCGACTTCACCCGCATCACCGCGTTCTTCACGCAACAGAAGGGCGACGCGCAGAAGGAAGGCACGGCGGCGTTCGGCTGGGACCTGGTGGAGAACATGGCCTGCGCGGTGTCCGCGCCGCCGGAGCCGCAGAAGAAGGCGGCGTAAGCGGGGCTGCACATGTCCGTCATCGTCACCGGGTCGCCGATGCCGCTGTTCGAGCGGCTGTCGGCGGGTGCGAACGCCCCCTCGGCGCAGTTGCTCCAGGGCGAGCCACTGCGCCAGTCGGTGGCGCGCGAGCTTGCCCGGCTGCTCAATACGCGCTCGCGGCTGACGGCGGTGCAGTTCCTGGAGTCGGACGGGACCGTGCTCGACTACGGTGTGCCGGACTTCTCCTTCCGATCGTTCCAGTCGGTGCCGGACTGCGACGCGATTGCGGCGCTGGTTGCGCATGCGATCGCGATGTTCGAGCCGCGCCTGCGCCAGGCGCGCGTACGCTTTGCCGAGCGCGACACCCCGCGCCCGGTCCTGGTGATCGAGGGCGAGTTGCCGCTGGGCGCCGCGCCGGTGCGCGTGGCGTTCGAGCTCGCCGCGGCAGGCCAGGCCGCTGACCCGCGCTGGGGCGATCATGGCTGAGGGCATCGCAGACGGTGCCGGCGACGGCGGCATCCTGCCATACTACAAGCGCGAGCTTGCCTACCTGCGCACGGAAGGCGCCGCGTTTGCCGAGCGCTATCCCAACGTGGCCGCGCGCATTGCGCTGCATGGCACCGAATCGCTCGACCCGCATACCGAGCGCCTGATCGAAGCCACCGCCTTTCTGGCGGCGCGCGTGCATCGCGACCTGGACCAGGTGTTCCCGCAAGTTGCCGCGGCGCTGCTGGAGAACGTGTGCCCGTCGCTGGTGCAGCCGGTGCCGTCGATGACGGTGGTGCAGTTCGATCTCGACGCGGCCCAGGGCAAGGTGACCGCCGGCTACGCCGTGCCGCGCCACACCGGCCTGCATGCATGCACCGAGGGCGGCGAGATGTGCCGCTTTCGCACGGCGTGGGACACGACGCTGTGGCCGCTGGCGGTCACGCACGCGCGCATGACCGATGACAACGGCCTGCAGCTGACGCTTGAATGCGCCGACGGCGTCGATTTCTCCGAGCTCGAACTGGGAACGCTGCGCATCCATCTGCACGGCGACTGGATGGTGACCGTGCCGTTGTATGAACTGCTGGTCACCAGCGTGGCCGGCGTCAGCGTCGAGCCGCCAGATGGCCCGCCGGCGTGGCTGCCCGCCAGCGCGTGGCGCGAGGCCGGCTACGGCCCCGGCGAGAACGTGCTGCCGCAGCCGCCGCATGCGCAGCCGGCCTACGGGCTGATGCAGGAGTACTTCGCCTTCGCGCGCAAGTTTCACTTCTTCGACCTGGACCTGCCCGCTGGCCGGCTCGGCAAGGGCCGCAGCTGCGACGTGGTGCTGCGCCTGCAGCGCAGCGCACCCGGGCTGGGCCGGCTGCATGCCGGCATGTTCCGGCTTGGCTGCGTGCCGGCGATCAACCTGTTCTCGCAGACCAGCGAGCCCATCATGATCGACCACCGGCACTATGAGTACCGGCTGGTGGCAGACCAGCGCCGCGAGGCGATGACCGAGATCCATTCGATCCGGTCGGTGGTGCTGTCGGATCCGGCCAGCGACCGCTCGCTGGCGGTGCCGCCGTTCGCGGCGGCCACCGACGACCCGGCCGAAGGCGAGCTGTTCTGGCACGCGCGCCGCGAGCCGACCTTGCGGGCCAACCTGTCCGGCACCGACATGTATCTCAGCTTCATCGATGCGGGCAACGTGCAGCGCCTGCCGGCGGCACCCGTGGCGTACGCCAACGTGCTGTGCACCAATCGCCGGCTCGCGGAGCAGGTGCCGGTGGGCGCGCGCATGGTGCTGGAGGATGTGTCGCAGTACGCACAGGTGCGCTGCCTCTATGAGCCGACCGTGCAGCGCAATCCGCCCATGGGCAGCGAGACCTTGTGGCCGCTGATCTCGCTGCTGACGCTGCACCACGGCACCCTGGCCGGCGGTGGCACCGGGCGCCATGAGGTGCAGCAGATGCTGCGGCTGTTCGCGGGCGAAGGCCACCGCCAGCAGGACCAGGTGCGGGGCATCCGCAGCGTGCGCGCGCGCGGCGCGGCCGCGCACGTGGGCACCGAGGCCTGGCGCGGCTACTGCCGTGGCACCGAGGTCTCGATCGAGTTCGATCCCGATGCCTTTGTCGGCGGCTCGCCGCTGCTGCTGGGAGCGGTGCTGGCGCGCTTCCTTGCGCTGTATGCCTCAGTCAATTCCTTCGTGCGGCTGGTCGTGCGCCGCGGAGACGAGATATGGAAGCAATGGCCCGCGATGACGGGCAGCCAGCAGCTGCTTTGATCGACCGCCTGGCGTCCAACCCGGCCGGCTTCGACCTGTTCCAGGCCATCAGCCTGATCGAACGCGCGGTGCCGGGGGCTCAGCCGGTCGGCCGCGGCAATGGCGCCGGGGAGGCGGTGCGCCTGCGCGGACTGGTCTCGCTGGCCTTCCAGCCGCGCGACATCGGCGCGGTGCACGCGTCCGCTGAAGGCGCTGGCCGGGGCGGGCGCCCGTTCACGCTGACGACGCCCGTGATGTCGCTGGCGGGGGCAGGCGGGCCGCTGCCGCTCGCATACACCGAGATGCTGCTCGAACGCCGCGCCGCGCGCGACCCCGCGATGGGCGACCTGCTCGACAGCTTCAATCACCGCTTCCTGTCCTTCCTGTATCGCGGCCGGCGCAAGCACTCGCCCGCACTGGGCGGCCAGCGCCCGACCGGCGGCACGCTGGCGGCGTGCCTGGATGCGCTCAGCAACCTCGGCTTGCAGCGTGGGCCCTCAACCGCCAATGCACCCGCCGGCGCGGCGCCGTGGCTGCGCCATGCCGGGCTGCTGGGCGCGGCGCCGCGTTCGATGGCGGGGTTGCTGGCCATGTTGGGGGACCGTCTCGGCCTGGGCGTGAGCGGGACGCAGTGTCTCGGCGGCTGGCTGCCGGTTGAAGCCAGCGATGCCGTGCGGCTCGGCGGACGCGGTGCAGCCGGGGGTATCACGCTCGGCGGCGGTGCGGTGCTGGGGCGGCGCACCTGGGACCAGGCCGCCGGCATCCGGCTTGATGTGCAGGTGCCCGGAGCCGAGCGCCTGCGGGCCTTGCTGCCCGGCGGGCGCGACCACGCGCTGGTCGCGGCGCTGGTGCGCGCCTATGTGCCGCAACCGCTCGATGTGCGGCTCGCGCTCCATCTCGGCACGCGCCAGCCCGCGGGGCTGGGGCTCGGTGCGCGCCTGGGCTGGACCGCCTGGCTGGCCGGCGGCGCCCAGGCACGGCCCGCGCCGGTGCAACTGGCGTTGCGAGCGCACGCATCCTGACCGGCACAAACATGGACATCGATATCCGCACGCTGCTCAGCCGCCTCAATCCCGAGTGCCGGCACGCGATGGAGCAGGCCGCCCAGCTTTGCGTCCGGCAGACGCACTACAGCGTCGACGTCGAGCACCTGCTGCTGCAATTGCTGGAAGGCGGCGCCACGGACCTGCAGGCGATCCTCGCGCACTTCGACCTGGCGCCCGCGCAGGTGGTGTCGCAGCTGCAGAAGGCGATCGACGGCTTCAAGCGCGGCAACGGCCGCACGCCGGCGCTGTCGCCTAACTTCTCGCCGCTGTTCCAGGAGGCCTGGCTGCTCAGTTCGATGCTGCTCGGCGAGCAGCAAGTGCGCGCCGGCACGCTGCTGCTGGCACTGCTGGAGGTGGAAAGCCTGCGCGGCATGCTGCTGGAATCGGCGCCGGCGCTGCTGCGGATTCCGCGTGCGGCGCTGCGCGAGGCCCTGCCTGCGCTGCTGGGGGCATCCGCCGTTGGCGGCGGGCCCGGAACCGATGCAATCCCGGCAGCGGCGGCCACGCCAGCGTTCGGCATGCCGCAGCGCGGACCCGGCAGCGGGCAGGCATCGGCGCTGGAGCAGTTCACTGTCGATCTGACGGCGCTGGCGCGAGCCGGAGCGATCGATCCGGTGCGCGGGCGCGACAGTGAAATCCGGCAACTGATCGATGTGCTGCTGCGCCGCCGCCAGAACAACCCGATCCTGACCGGCGAGGCCGGCGTGGGCAAGACCGCGGTGGTCGAAGGCTTTGCCCAGCGCATCGTCTCCGGCGACGTGCCGCCGGCGCTGCGCCAGGTGTCGGTGCGCTCGCTGGACCTGGCGTTGCTGCAGGCCGGCGCCGGCGTCAAGGGCGAGTTCGAGAACCGGCTCAAGTCCGTGATCGCCGAGGTGGCGGCCTCGCCGGTGCCGGTGATCCTGTTTATCGACGAAGCGCACCAGCTGATTGGCGCCGGCGGCAGCGAAGGGCAGGGCGATGCCGCCAACCTGCTCAAGCCCGCGCTGGCGCGCGGCGAGTTGCGCACCATTGCCGCGACCACCTGGGCCGAGTACAAGAAGTACATCGAGCGCGACCCAGCGCTCGCGCGCCGCTTCCAGATCGTCAAGGTGGACGAGCCGGCCGAGGCCGCAGCCGTGGACATGCTGCGCGGCATGGTGCGCAAGCTTGAAGCGCACCACGGCGTGGAGATCCTCGACGACGCCGTGCGCGACGCGGTCAAGCTTTCGCACCGCTATGTCTCGGGCCGGCAGTTGCCCGACAAGGCCATCAGCGTGCTCGACACCGCCTGCGCCCGCGTGGCGGCGGCGCAGAGCGGCGTGCCCGAGGCGATCGAAGCGCTTGGGCGATCGATCGAAAGCGCCGAGAACCAGCTGCGCATCCTGCGCCATGAGGCGGCCACCGGCACCGGGCGCGCCGACGAAATCGCTGCCGTCACGCGCCAGCGCGACGAAGCCCGGGCGCAGCACGCGCGGCTCAGCGACAAGCTCGCCACCGAGAAGCTGGCCGTCGAGGAAATCCTGGCCTGGCGCCGCCGGATCGCGGCGTTCCTCGAGAAGGAGAGCCAGGCCGAGGCCGGAGCCGACGGTGTGGCGAGGCATGAGGACGACGACAATGCCGACAGCGCGGAGTCGCTTGGCGCCAGTCTCGCGCGCCTGGAAAAAGGCCTGGAGGCGGTGCAGAACGATGAGCCGATGGTGCCGGTATGCGTGGACTCGGCCGCGGTGGCCGAGGTCATTTCGGGCTGGACCGGTGTCCCGGTCGGCCGCATGCTGGCCGACGAACTGCACACGGTGCTGTACCTCCAGGACAAGCTCGGCGAGCGCGTGGTGGGCCAGGACGAGGCCCTCGACGCGATCGCGCGCCGCATCCGCACGTTCCGCGCCGATCTCGATGACCCGGGCAAGCCGGTCGGCGTGTTCCTGCTGGTCGGCCCGAGCGGCGTCGGCAAGACCGAGACCGCGCATGCGCTGGCCGACCTGCTCTACGGCGGCGAACGCAACATGATCACGGTCAACATGTCGGAGTTCCAGGAGGCCCACAGCGTGTCGGGCCTGAAGGGCGCGCCGCCGGGCTATGTCGGTTACGGCCGGGGTGGCGTGCTGACCGAGGCGGTGCGCCGCCGCCCGTACAGCGTGGTGCTGCTCGACGAGATGGAGAAGGCGCATCCCGACGTGCTGGAGCTGTTCTTCCAGGTCTTCGACAAGGGCGTGATGGAAGACGGCGAAGGCGTGCCGATCGATTTCCGCAACACGGTGATCCTGCTGACCTCGAACGCGGCGCAGGACGTGATCACCGAGGCCTCGCGCGGCGGCCGGCGCCCGCCGCCGCAGGAACTGGCCGAGAAGCTGCGCCCGGCGCTGCTCAGGCAGTTCAGCCCGGCGTTCCTGGCGCGCCTGGTGCTGGTGCCGTACTACCACCTGGGCGATGCGCAGATCCGCAATATCGTCGACCTCAAGCTGGCGCGGCTGGCGCAGCGCTTTGCGCGCAACCACAACGCGCGCCTGAGCTGGGACGAGGCGCTGGCGCAGGCGATCACGCAGCGCTGCACCGAGGTCGACAGCGGCGCGCGCAATGTCGACCATATCCTGACCCAGTCGGTGCTGCCGGAACTGGCGCGGCGCGTGCTGGAGCAGCTGTCGATCTCGGAGCCGTTCGGCGGCGTGCATCTCTCGCTCGACACCGGCGGCGGGGTGGCGTTCCGCTTCCTGCCGCAAGCGGGGTGCTGACGCATGATCCCGACACAGGCCACCCAGGCCGGCAGCTTCGCGACCCTGGCCACGCCGTTTGGCGGCGACGTGCTGCTGCTCGACGGCTTTGCCGGGCGCGAGGCGCTGTCCGAGCTGTTCCGCTTCAGCCTGCGCATGCGCTCGGCGGATAAGGCGCTCGACGCGGGCCGCATCGTGGGCCAGCGCCTCACCGTCACGCTGCAGCACCCGGGCGGCGCGCCCCGCTACCTGAACGGCATCGTCACGCGCTTTGCCCACGCCGGCGCCGACCACAACCATGGCTTCTACACCGCGGAACTGGCGCCGCGGCTGTGGCTGCTGACCCTCGGGCGCGACCGCGCCATCTACCAGAACCTGTCCGCGCCGCAGATCATCCGCCGCGTGCTGCAGTCCTTCGACGTGGCGTTCGAGGCCCGCATCACGGAAACGCGCTACCCGGTGCGCGAGTACTGCGTGCAGTACGACGAAAGCCCGTTCGACTTCATCTCGCGGCTGATGGAGGAGGAAGGCATCTTCTACTTCTTCACGTTCGCGGACGGCGCGCACACCATGGTGCTGGCCGACAGCCCGTCGGCCCACCCGCCCGGCGCGCACTGCGCCGACCTGGCGATGCACGACATGGAGCGCCCGCAGGCCGGCGCGGCACGGATGCTCGCCTTCGGCATGGCGCGCGAGCTTGGCGCCGCGACGCAGGTTCTGGCCGACTACGACTACCTGCAGGCCCGGACCTCGCAGGGCACCGCCCAGGCCGGCGCGGCGCCGGTGGCGCAGCAGTACGTGTTTCCCGGCCGGCACAAGGATGCCGCCGACGCCAGCCGCAAGGCCGCGATCCGGGCCGGCGCGCAGCAGGCCCAGGCGCAGACGGGCATGGGCGAGAGCGCGTGCCACCACCTGGCCGCGGGCATCCGCTTCACGCTGCACGGCCACGTCGATCCCGCGCTCGATATCGCCTACGTGGTGCGCGCGGTGGAGCATGCCTGGAGCGGTGATGCCTATGGCAATACCGTGTCGGTGTTGCCGCTGTCGGTGCCATTCCGCGCGCCGCTCAGCACGCCGCGGCCGCTGGTCGCCGGCACGCACACCGCGACCGTGGCCGGGTCCCAGGGCGAAGAGATCTGGACCGATGCGCATGGCCGTATCAAGCTGAAGTTCCACTGGGACCGTGCGCCCGGCGCCAACCAGGACAGCTCATGCTGGGTCCGCGTGGCGCAGGCCTGGGCCGGCGCCGGCTGGGGCCACCTGTTCCTGCCGCGCATGGGGCAGGAGGTGGTGGTCAGCTATGTCGATGGCGACCCGGACCGGCCGCTGGTGACCGGCAGCGTCTACAACGGCCAGTCCGGCGTACCGGTGCCGCTGCCCGCCATGCAGACGCAAAGCGTGATCCGTTCGCGCGCATCGAAGGGCGGGTCGGCCGGCAATGAGCTGCGCATGGAAGACAAGGCTGGTGCCGAGGAGCTGTTCCTGCGCGCCCAGCGCGCCATGACGGTTTCGGTGGCAGACACCTTGTCCACCACGGTGGAGGCGGGCGGCGAATCGCACCTGGTCAAGGCCGGCGACCTTGCGCTCGAAGTGCGGTCCGGCAATGAAACACACAAGGTGAGCGGCACGCGCCAGGTCAAGGCGGACGGCGACGAGACCCACACCAGCGGCGCGGCGTTTGCGCACGACGTTGGCGGCAACTACACGCTCACGGTGGCCGGCAACCTGGTGATCGAGGTCGGTGGATCGATCGCGTTCAAGGCGGGAACCTCGCTGCAGTGCGAGGCCGGCACCACGCTGAGCAGCAAGGCCGGTACCACCCTGAGCAACGAAGCCATGATGGTCCGGCAGAAGGCGTCGGCCGCGCAGACGGTGGAAAGCGGCGGCATGCTCGAGCTCAAGGGCGCCCTGGTGAAACTGAACTGAGCCGCGGAACAGAGCCATGACTTTAGCTGCCCCGACGCCGCCCGATCCAGGACCCGCCATGGCCGAAGCTTATGACGGCGATGGCCGCCTGGTGTCGCGCGTGCCGCTGGCCGGCGGGCGCCCCCACGGCAGGTTCGAGTGCTTCCATCCGGATGGCTCGCTGCGCCTGGATGCCGAATACGAACATGGCGAACTGGCGGGGCTGCTGCGTGCCTATGCCGCCGATGGCAGCCTCGAATACGAAGCGCATTATGCCGGCGGCCGCCTGCACGGCACCAGCGCCACCTACCGCAACGGCCGGCTGGAGACGCGCCAGCTGTACGCCGACGGGCAGCTCGCGGGAGAGAGCGTGTGCTACGCGCCGTCCGGCGAGGTGACCGCGCGCTGCGTCTACCGGCAGGGCCGGCTCGAGGACGAGGCCGTCTATGCGCATGAGGGCGCGGTGGTGCGCCGCAGCCGCTACCGCGCCGGCAGGCTCGAGGGCGAGACCCGTGAGTACGGCGCCGGCGGCACGCTGGCGCAGTCGCTGCCGTACCGCAACGACCTGCTGCACGGCATGGCGCGCAGGTTCGACCCGGAAGGCGAGGTCATCGCCGTGCGCAGCTACGCCGACGGCAATCCCCGCGGCGACTGGCAGGCGATCGCACCCGCCGATGGCGAGGAGGGCGCGGCAGTGCCCGCCGGCTTTGCACAGCGTCTCGAACGCTGGCTGAGGGGTTAGCCATGGCCTTGCAGGTCACCATGGGCGCGACCATGCAGTGCAGCTTCGGGCTGGCGCCGTCCAGCCTGGTCGTGCTGACGCTGGGCCGCGTGCTGGCCGGCACCGGTGCGGCCAGCGTGATGGACCACCTGCCGATGGTGAACATCCCGCCCTTCGGCATGTGCAACTGCCTGGGCAACCCGCAGGTGGCCGCGGCCACCGCCGCGGCGCAGGGCGTGCTGACACCGATGCCCTGCGTGCCGGCGACGTCGGCGCCGTGGCTGCCGGGCGCGCCGACCGTGCAGATCGGCGGCGCGCCGATCTGGATCACGCCGCCCCGAGCGGCGGCGCGCCGGCGCTGCAGGACAGCTCGAAACTGATGTGCGCATGGGGCGGCGTGATCCAGATCGTCGCGCCGGCGCAGGCCACCGTGATGACCCCCTGATGACCGCCGAGGCAAGCATGACCTACGTATTCTCGATGAGCTCGCGCATGGTGACAATCGCCGTGACCTGCGCGGTGCTGCTGTGTGCGCTGTTGTTCCTGATGGGCGTGGAGATCGGCGCCCGCCTGGGACGGCCTGGCGTACTCCAGCGTGCGGACACCGCACCCATGGCCGTGGCGCCCGCGGCCCCGGCCACTGCCACGCTGCCCGCCGCCACCCAGGCGCCCGCCATTGCCGTTGGCCTTGCCGCGGCTCCAGGCGCGCCCTCGACTCCCTGAAACATGAACCGTTTGACGCCATGTCGCTGACTCCCGTCCCTGATTCCCGCCGCGCGGCAACACGCGCGTGGCGCTGGCTGGCGCGCGCCCTCGCGGGCGCCGCGCTTGCCCTGCCGGCCGCTGGCCATGCGCAGGCCACCTACACGCCGGCACCGGCCCACCCGGCGGCATCGTTTGCCGCGCAGGGCGGGTTGCCGGAAGGCGCCCCTGCGCCAGTCTCCACACCGAACGGACTGGTGTTGATGCCTGACGGACGCCTGATGGCGCCGGAGTTCGCCCGCATCGCCAGCCGCGGGGAACTGGTGGTCGCGGTGCTGAAGGTGGACCAGCCCCCGTTCTTCCAGGAGCGCAACGGCGAGCTGAGCGGGCTCGATATCGACCTCGCGCGCGAGCTTGCGCGCAAGCTCAACGTGCGGGTGCGCTTCAACCGCGACGCCACCACCTTCGACGGGGTGGTCAAGCTGCTGGCGCAGGGAAAGGCCGACGTGGCCATCAGCAAGCTGTCGCGCACGCTGCCGCGCATGCAGATCATCAGCTTCAGCACACCTTACCTGCGGCTGAACCGCGCGCTGCTGCTCAATCGCGTCAAGTTCGCTCAGATGGCACGCGGCCGGCCGGTGCCGGAGGTGATCCGCGCCTATGACAGCTCGATTGGCGTGGTCGGAAATTCGTCGTACTCGGAGTATGTGGTGAACAATTTCCCCAAGGCCTACGTCACGGCTTATCCAACCTGGGATGAAGCCCTGAAGGCGCTGAACGACGGCCGCGTCGCCGCGGTGTACCGCGACGAGTTCGAGGTCAAGCGCGTGCTCAAGGCGGATCCGACCGCTGCGCTGCGCCTGCGCGTGGTGACGCTGCAGGATCTTGAGGACACGCTGGGCATCGCCGTCAATGTGTCGGCGCCGGCGCTGCTGGGCTTTGTCAACCAGTTCCTCGCCGAGCGGCCCAAGCGGCTCGAGGTGGCGGACGTGCTGCAGGCGGCCACGCGATGAGCGCGCCCGCCATGAAGCCGGGCGCGGCCCAGGCACAGCGCGCCGCGTCCATGAAGCTGGATGCCGGCAAGCTCTACGCCATTGCCCTCAATCCGTGGGTGGTGATCGGCAGCCTGGCGCTGGGCGGCGCCACCGGGCTGCTCTGGCCCGCGCTGGCCCGGCACCTGGGCGTGGTGGGCGATGTCTACGTGGACCTGCTCAAGATGACCACGCTGCCGTTCATGGTGTCGGCGGTGATCTTCAGCCTGCAGCGGCTGTTCCGCGATGGTGGGGCCTCGCGGCTGATGATCCGCGTGGTGACGGTGTTTGTCGGCGCGTCGCTGTTGGTGGCGCTGGTGTCGGCACTGGTGCTGATCGTGATGCGCCCGGGCAGCAACCTGTCGAGCGCCACCATGGAGACCTTCGGCGCGATGGTGGGCAGCGATGCCAGGTCCAGCGATACGGTGATGAACCTCTACGGCGAGGATATCCAGGAGAAGTCGCTGAGCCTGTCCGAAGTCCTGACCAGCCTGATCCCGACCAATATCTTTGCCGCGCTCGCCAACGGCGACGCCCTCAAGGCCCTGGTGTTCGCGCTGATGTTCGGCCTGGCCGTGGGGCGCGTGCCCGAGCGCATTTCCATCGGGCTGAGCCTGTCGCTGGAAACGGTCTACCACGCCTGCCAGAAGCTGATGCACTGGCTCAGCTATCCGCTGCCCGTGATCCTGTTCTGCATGAGCGCGGCGCAGCTGGGCAAGTCCGGCCTGGAACCGCTGCAGGCAATGATGCAGTTCGTGCTGGCGTTCCTGATTGCGTCGCTGCTGCTGCTGGCGCTGGCGGTCGGGATCATCTGGAAGCGCTCCAACCAGAGCCTGGGCGCCACGCTGGACGCGCTGCGCTCGCCGTTTGCGCTGGCCCTGGCCACGCGCAACAGTGCAGCCTGCATGCCCAGCATGATCGAGTGCCTGGTCGACCGGCTCGGCTTTGCCCGGGTGCGCGTGGAACTGCTGGTGCCGCTGGCGATCTCGCTGCTGCGCGTGGGGCCGATGGTCTATTACGTCTGCGCCACGCTGTTCATCGCGCAGCTCTACGGCCACCCGCTGGGCCTGGTCGATATCGCCACGGTGCTGCTGGCCTCGGTGCTGGCGGGCTTTGCTTCGGCCGGCATGACGGGCCTGGTGATCGTTTCACTGGTCGGCATGACCTGTGCCTATCTTGGCCTGCCATTCGAGGCCGCATTCATTCTCTTCCTTGCCGTCGACCCGGTCTGCGACATGCTGCGCACGCTGATCCTGGTGGTCGGCAATACCGCGGCGGTGTCGGTGATCTGTCCGCGGCCGCTGAAGCTTTAGGGTCGGTTCATATGGACAACGGAAGTACTGGCATGACCATGATCGGGGTGCTGGGCGGCATGGGGCCGCTGGCGACAGTGGATTTTCTCGATCGCGTGGTTCGGCTTACCGATGCCGTGCGTGACCAGGACCACCTGCCGATGGTGGTGGCGCACCTGCCGCAGACTCCTGACCGCTCGCGCTCGATCCTGGCTGGCGATGCCTTGCCGCTGCCCTACCTGCTGCGCGGCATCGAGCTGCTCAACCGCAACCAGGTGGGGCTGGTGGTGATCCCGTGCAATACCTCGCACCACTGGTATGCGCAACTGAGCGCGCACAGCGCGGCGCCGATCCTGCATATCGCGCGGACCTGCGTGGCGGCCCTGCCTGCCGATACCGGCAGCGTGGCCATCCTGGCCACGCGCGGTGCGCTGGCCTCCGGCATCTACCAGGCAGCGCTCGACGCGCGCGGGATCGCGGCGGTGGTGCCGCCGGAGCCGGTGCAGCTGCAGGTCGATGCCTGCATCCGGGCGGTCAAGGCCGGCGCCCTGGACCAGGCCGGCGAGGCGCTTGGCAGCGCGCTGGCGCGGATCGCGGCGCTCGGCGTCGGCGCCGCGATCATGGGCTGCACGGAAATCCCGGTGGCGGCGCGCGGCCTGGCCGCGCCGCCGCTCATGCTGGTCGACAGCACCAACGAGCTGGCACGGGCGACGGTGGCGTTCGCGCTGGCGCGCGGCTGGAACAAGGCCGCATGAAAGCCCTGAACTGGCTCTCGCACAGCGTGCCCGGGCTGCTCTTGTGCCTGGTGGCGGGCGCGCTCGCCGGCACCGTGGCCGGGCCGCTGGGCCGCTTCGCCTGGCTGGTCGGACAGCTCTACCTGTCGGTGGTGAACATGGCCGCGGTGCCGCTGCTGGTGGTGGCCACCTTCTTCGGCCTGCGCCAGGTGCTGGCGCTGCCGCGCGCCGGGGCGCGTTTCGGCGCCATCTTCGGCACGGCTGCCGGGGTGGTGGGGGTGTGCGCGCTGGCCGGCGCGCTGGCGGGGCTGCTGACCGCGCCGGGCGCGGAACTCCCTGCACAGGCCAGCGAAAAGCTTGGCGCGCTGATCCTCAGCGGCGTGGCCGATGGCGGCGAGGTGCGCGTGGACCTGCATGGCAAGGCAGAGGCCAATACGGACAAGCTGCCGCACGCGCTCGGGAACATCATTCCCGACAACTTCTACCGCGCACTGGCGCATGGCCAGACGCTGGGCGTGCTCACCGGCGCGCTGCTGTTCGGGCTTGCCTTCGCGGCGCTGTCGCGCGAGCAGACCGGCATGCTGAGCAATGTGTTCGAAGGGATCTACCGCACCTTCGAGCAGATCATCGCCCACGCCAACTTGCTGATCCCGGTGCTGGCATTCGGGCTTGCGGCCCATCTGTCGATGCATGCCGACCGCGCCACCATGGGCGCGATGGCCGGGGTGCTGGTCACGTTCCTGATGCTCTGCCTGCTGCTCAGCGGCGTGGCCGCGGCCGCGATTGCCGCCTGCGCGCGGCTGCCGTTCTCGCAGGTGGTGACCGAGCTGAATGGCTCCATGCTGGTCGGCCTGGCCTCAGGCAGCGCCACCGCGCCGATCCCGCACACAATCGAGGCCATGAGCGCGCGGCTGGGTTTTCCGCGCGGGCTGGTGGAGCTGGTGGTGCCCCTGGGCGCGGTGTTCGTGCGCGGGGGCTCGGCGCTGTACTTCGCGCTGGCCACGGTGTTCGTCGCCAACCTGTACGGGCGCCCCGTGGGCGCCGGCGACGTGGCATGGATCGCGATGGCCGCCACCATCGCGGCCTGGCTCTCGGCGGGGCAGGGCGGCCTGGGAACGATCGCCTATGCGGGCGTTGCGCTGTCGGTGCTGCAGTTGCCGGCTGAGGCAGCCGCGGTGCTGCTGCTGGCGATCGACCCGATCTGCGATGGGCCGCGCAATGCCTTGAGCCTGGTCTGCACCTGCGCGGTGATTGCGCTGGTGTCGGTGGGCCTGCCGATGGAGCGCGTCGCGGCGCAGCGGATGGAGGGCGCGGATGGGCGCACGCACGTGCCGGGCCCACGGCTGCCCGCCGCACAGGCCGCGGCGGTGCGGCTGGTGCTGACGCGCGCGCAACTGGCGCTGGCCAGCGCCTGCGCGCTGCTGGCCGGTCTGCTGATCGTGCTGATGGGCATCGGGGTGGGTGCGAAATGATGCCGCATCCGCAACCACGAAGGAGTCTGATGATGACGACGCCCGTGCATCTCTTATCCCTGCGCCGCGCCGGCACGCTGCTGGCGGCGGCTGCGCTCGCTGGCCTGCTCGGGGGCTGCGCGGCCTCTTCATGGCTGGGCTTCAGGGGGGACAAGGTCAAATGGAAGCAAGTCACGCTGACGGCGGCGGCGGATGCCAACGGCAACAGCCCGGTGGCCGTCGACGTGGTGCTGGTCAGCGACGAGGCCCTGCAGGCCCGGCTGGCGGACCTGCCCGCGGCCAAGTGGTTTGCCGGGCGCAGCGACCTGGGCAGCACCTATCCGAGCGGGCTGCGTTATCGCAGCTGGGAACTGGTGCCCGGCCAGCGGCTGGACGTGCCGGCCGAAGACCTGGAGGGGCCGCGCGTCGCCGCGGCCTATGTGTTTGCCAACTACCAGGCGCCGGGCGCGCATCGCGCCCGCGTCGAGCAATTCAACGGCACGCTTGCCGTGCAGCTCGACAGCGCCGCCTTTACCGTGCTTGTGACCAAATGAACCTGGTTTTTCCTGCCACGGCCGCGTACGGCCCGGGAGCCCCCCATGTCTGAGCGCGCGCTGCCGGTCGATCGGGTTGAATGGCATGAGGGCATGCTGCTGGCGCCCCAGCATCTCCAGCTGCTGGCCGGGCGGCTCGATTCGCTGGTGGCGTGGCAGACACTGGCGGCCGCACCGTTTGGCTGGGGCGTGCGCCGGCTGGAGTTCGACGCCGGGCTGCTGCCGGCGGGCGTGGTGCGCGTGCTGCAGCTCGAAGCCATCATGCCGGACGGCACTGCCGTGTCCTACGCGCGCGACGATGCCCGCCAGCCGCCGCTGGAGCTGGCGCTCGAGCCGTTTGCCGACGCGCTTGCCGGCGGCATGCTGGCGCTTTACCTGACCCTGCCGGTGGCGGCCGCAAACCGCAAGGACGGGCAGGTGCGGCGGTTCCGCTCGGTGGCGGGCGCCCCGGTGGAGGATGAGGTGTCCGAAGCGCCGCCCGCCGACATTCCGCGCCTGCTGCCAAGCCTGGCACTCGATGCCGGCGCCAGGCCGTCGCCGCTCCATGTGTCGCTGTGCCTGGGCGCGGTCTACAAGGACAACGAGATCGTGCGGCTCGGCGACCGCCTGCCGCCGTTGCTGGAGGTGGCACGCGGCAGCGCGCTGTGGACGGCGGTGGCGTCGCTGGTGGCCCAGCTGCGCGGCAAGGCCGCGTTCGTGGCCAGGCAGACCGCGATCCCGTCATCCCGGGCGGACGACCGCCTGGCCCAGCTGGAACTGAAGGACCGCTTGCGCAGCCTGGTGACCGCGCTGCCGCTGCTGGAGGCGGTGTTGCGCACGCCGCATCTGCACCCGCTTGCACTCTACCTGGCGCTGGCCTCGGTGCTGGGGTCGCTCAGCCTGCTCAAGCCGGGCGGCCTGCCGCCGGTGCCTGACGACTATGAACACGCCGACCCCATGGCCGTGTTCACGCCGCTGCTGCGCGCGCTGCGCGAGACCCTGGCCGAGGTCAGCGAAGAGTACCGCGAGCACAAGTTCGAGTTCCGCCACGGCGCGTTCGACATCGTGCTGCAGCCGGACTGGATCGGCGAGCGCCTGGTGGTGGGCCTGCGCGGGCAGTCAGAGCGCGACCTGCTGGCCTGGATGTCGGGCGCTGTGGTGGGCTCGCAGTCGGTCTACCCGTCGCTGCGCACGCGGCGCGTGCTGGGCGCGGTGCGCCGTGTGGTCGAGCATGCCGAGGACCTTGGGGTGCGTTCCGGCTCGGGTTACCTGTTGTTCGAGATCGAAGCCGATCCCGCGCTGATCCATGCCAACGAGGCGATGGTGATCGGCAATCCCAATGAAGGCGCCAGCGTGCAGCGGCCGCAGGAAATGCTGCTGTTCGTCAAGGGCTGACGGCAGACTATCAAGGCAAACAGACTATGGCGCGCTACCGACCGGAAACCGAGGAAGACGATCTTGCCACCGGGCAGTTCCGGGCGTTCCTGGATGAACTCGTCAAGCTGCAGGAGCGGTTCTCCGAACAACCGGACCTCAGCGGCGAAGCTGCCGCGCAAGGCATGAACCGCCAGCTGCTGAACCTGCTGGAAGTGCAGACCCTGCAATCGCGGCGCGATAGCTCGCGCTTCGAGATGGAGGACGTGGCCGATGCCCGCTACCTGAAGGCGGTGCTCGCCGATGAAATCCTGCTGAACGCCGATTGGGCCGGCCGCGCCGCGTGGCATGGGCATCTGCTCGAATCGACGCTGTTTCGCACCAACGTGGCAGGCGACCAGGTGTTTCGCCGTATCGAGCAGCTGCTGCTGGACCGCGAGCCGTCGCGCCGCAACCTGGCACGGCTGTACCTGTTCACGCTCGGGCTTGGTTTCCAGGGGCGCTTTCGCGGCGCCGATGCCGAAGCGCGGCTGCGCAGTCTGCGCGAGGAACTGTATGAGTTCATCTACCAACGCCGGCCAGACCTGGGCGGACGCGAGCGCGTGCTCAGCGAATCCGCGTACGCCCACACGCTCTCGCATATCGCGCCGCGCAAGCTGCCCACGCTGACGCGCTGGACCGTGGTGTTCCTGCTGGGCCTGGCCACCCTGCTGGCGCTGTCCGAGGTGACGTGGCTGTGGCAATCCTGGCCGGTGCGCGAAGCGCTGCGGGCCGACACCGTGGCCGGAGGCACGCCATGACGCGCCGGCAGCCCATCCGCGCCCGGGGGGCAGGCGCATGCTGACCAGCAACCTGTTTCTGATTTCGATCGGCGTGCTGACGCTGGTGGCGCTGGCCGTGCTCGGCGCGGTGCTGTATTTCGCTGCGCAGCGGGCCCGCGCCAAGCCGGCGGCCGAGCGCAAGATCGTGCGCCTGCGCACCGATTCGCTGCGCACCGCATTCCGCCAGGCGATCGAGCTGGTCGAGGGCAATATCGCCTCGCGCGCCGAGCGCTACAACATTCCGTGGATCCTGGTCCTGAATGAGGGCGAGGATGCGCGGCCGCTGCCGATCGCTCAGTCCGGCGTGGCCAGCGTGTTGAGCTCCGACGCTGCCAATGCGGCCGCCACGCAGGGTATTTCATGGCACTTCTTTGACCGCGGCGTGGTCATCGACATCAATGCGGCCTATCTGGGCTCGCCTGACGACGATACCGATGAAAAGCCCTGGGACGAGTTCCTCGGCCTGTGCCGCGGCTATCGCCCGCAACGGCCCTTCGACAGCGTGGTGGTGACGGTGCCGGCGGCGATGCTGCTGGCCGACGACACCGACGCACAGCTTGAGCTGGTGCGCCGGGCCAAGCTGGCCCACCGGCGGCTATGGCTGGCGCAGAACCGCTTTGCGGTGCGTTTCGCGGTCTATGTGGTGGTGACGGGCTGTGAGTCGCTGCCGGGCTTCGCGCACTTTGCGCGCGCGCTGCCAGAGCCGATGCGCGCCGGCATGCTGGGCTGGTCCTCGCCGTACGACCTGTCGGCCACCTACCAGTCGGGCTGGATCGATGCGGCCATGTCGGGCGTGGTGCGCGCGGTGTCGGACGGTGTGGCCGAGCTGCTGGCGATAGGGGCGCAGGAGGTGGATGCCTGCCAGTCGCTGCTGCTGCCGGCGCGCATCGAAGCCATGCGCGGGCAGCTCACGCGCTATGTCGACGAACTGCTGCGGCCCAGCGCCTATCACGAGCCCTTCTATCTGCGCGGCGTCTACCTGACCGGCGACAGCGGCGAGCTGGCGGCGCATGCACCGGCCTTCGCCGCGCCGCGCCTGCGTGCGGCGCAGCCTGACGCACTGGCGCCAGAGGATGCGCACGCGCCGGAGCTGGCGCCGGCAGCCAGCGCCAGCTCGTCCGCCGACCTGCTCAACGAGCTGATGCGGCAACCGGCGTTCCTGCGCGACCTGTTCGAGAAGAAGATCTTCCTGGAGTACGGGCTGACGCGGCCATCGCGCTCGCAGCAGCTGGCGCGGCCGCTGGTGCACCGAGCGCTGCGCTGGGGCGGCATGGCCGTGCTGTGCGCGTGGGCCGGGGGACTGCTGGTCGCGGCATGGCAGATGGGACATCGCCATGCCGAACTGCTGGCCGCGCTTGGCGAACTGCGTGCCGGCGCGCAGCAGCGCGCGCTGGCCGCGCAGCGCGGCCAGGACCTGCCGCCGGACTGGTACCGGCGCCAGGCGCTGGGGCTGATCGCGATGAACCAGCGCCTGAGCGCGCAGTCGGTCTCGTCCTGGTTCATGCCGGGCTCGTGGGCCTTTATCGACGACCTGGACGGGCGCGTGCACGATCGCTTCCAGCGCGCCTTCGGCGAGATCGCGCTCGACACCATCGATCGCGAACTGCTGGCACGCGTCGACGCGCTGACAGGCGTGGGGCGCGACCCGAGCACCGGCCAGTTGATCATCGGCGACAGCTGCCTGGCGCCGCCGGGCGCACGGGGCGAGGCCCTGCCGCCACGCAGCCTGGCGCTGGAAGACATGCCGGAGATGCGCGCGCTGCAGCAGTACGTTGCCGCGGTCGACCAGTTCGACGCTGCGCTGCAAGCGCTGCACCGGCTGGAAACGCCGCAGCCTGCCAACGCCGATGCGCTGCGGCTGGTGGTGCGCTATGCGCTGGGGGCGGAGTTGCAGGGCGAGGTCTCGGGCAGCCTGCCGTATTTCCAGCGCGACCCTGGCAAGGGGCGTGGTGCCGCAAGCCTGGCAACCGGCGGCAGGGCACTGACCGCGCTGGTGCCGCCCTTGCGCTGCACCTTCGACAAGGGTGCGCGCCAGCTCGACGAGCGGCTTTTCAACAACAACCCGCTGCTGGTGGCCGAGCGCGCCGTCAGGTCCAGCCTCGATGAACTGGCCGGCGGGGCCAATGCCGGCAGTGGCGTCAACCGGGTCCTGGCCGACTACCGCGGCATTGTCGCGGCGATCGGCACGCAGCAGGAACTGCTGGCGTCCGGCAAGGGCGGCTGGATCAGGCAGCCCCAGTTCGCCGCGGGCACCGTCTACGCGCGCACGCTGGCGCAGGCCGCGCAGAACCGGCTGCTCGGCGAAGACCTGGTGGCAGCCGCGCGCGCACGCGCTGAAAGCGGCTTCCAGGCCTTCACCGGCGAGCTGGCGCAGCGCTTCAGCGGACCCGACAGCGGGATCGCGTGGCAGGACAAGGACGGCCGCTTCGTGGTCACGCCCGAGCGGCTGGCCTTGCGCGACCGGCTCGCCGCCCTGCTGAACCAGCCGTTCATGGCGCCGCCGCGCGACCTGGCGCTGCCGTCGGTGCCGGCCGGGTCGGCGGTGCTGTGGGATCGCCAGCAGCTTGACCAGGCCATCGCCCTGGGCGACATGCGCAAGCGCTTTCTTGACGAGGGGCTGACGGGCCTGCCAGGCCCCTGGCGCGATGCGATTGCGCAAAGCGTGGACCAGCAGTTTGCGCGGCTGGTGACCGACCAGGTCGCGACCGCGGCAATCATGGCGCCGCTGCAGGCCGATGGCGGCAGCGCCGGCTTCGAGGCTGCACTGGGCCGAATCGCGCGCATCAAGACCATGCTGGGCGAGATGCATGCCATGTCGCGCGTGGATGACCTCGATGCGCTGGTTTCGCGCGATGCGCTGGCACGGCTGCGCGCGGTGGACGAGCTGCTGCAACAGTCCGAGCTGTACGCGATCCGGCAGGGCAGCGCCGGCGACGGGGCCCGTGCGCCGCGCTCGCCGCTGCTGACGGCGTTCGGGCTGAACGACGCGGCGGCGCTGGGGCCGTACCTGGACCAGCAGTCGGCGCGTGCGCAGGCCCTGGGCCGCGAGGCCGCGGTGTATCTTGCCGCGCTCTCGCCCGCCGACGCCGGCTCCGGCCTGGCATTGCGCTGGCAGGCGCTGAACCGCGATCTGGAACGCTATCGGCTCAAGAACCCGAACAGCCGGCTGCTGATGCTGGAGCAGTTCGTGCAGGCCGCGGCGGCCGAGTCCGGCCAGGGCGTGTGCCTGGCGCGCTTTGCGGCGCGGCCTGCCGGCGGGGATGACTACTTTGCCGCGCTGCACGTGCGCCTGTACGACGGCCTGCTCGCGCGCTGTGCGCAAGGCTATTTTGCCGACCTGCAGCGGCAGTGGGACGGGTTCTCGGCCACGTTCAATGAACGGCTGGCCGGGCGCGCGCCGTTTGGCGGCGCCGCCAACGCCGGCGAGGTGCGCACGGCGGACTATGCCGAGCTTGGCCGGGTGCTCAAGCGCTATGAACCACTCTCGGCGACGTACCGGGCCGCGCGTGGCGACGGGCCGCTCAGGAATATCGCGTCCGGCGTGCCGGTGCACCAGTTCATCGACAGCTTCGACCAGGTCAGGACCCTGCTCGCGCCACTGTATCCGGTCGAGGAGGGCGCGCCCGCGGGCTATGACGTGAGCGCGGAGTTCCGCGTCAACCGCGGCGCGGAACTGGCCGGCAACCAGATCATCGACTGGACCCTGACGATCGGCGCGCAGAGCCTGTCGATGCGCGATGCGCCGCGCTCGCTGCACTGGGACTACGGCAGTCCGGTGACGCTGACGCTGCGCTTTGCCAAGGACTCACCGATGGTCGCGTTGCCTGACGCCGAACAGCGCGCGCTGGCCGCCGACGGCAAGACCATGACCTGGCGCTTTGCCGACCCGTGGTCGCTGCTGTCGTTCATTGCGCGCCATCGCATCGCGGATCCGGGCGGGCGCGCCGACAGCACGGCGCAACTGCTGCGCTTCGACTTTCCGCTGGGCAGCGCCGCGCCGGATTTCACGGCGGCGCCCAGGCCGGTGCGCGGCCGTGTGTTCCTGCGTCTGGTGCTGACGGCCGCGGGCAGGAAGATGCCGCTGCCGTGGCCGCAAAGCTTTCCCACCCGGGCTCCTGAATGGACCAACCTATGACGACGCCAACGCAAGACCGCATCCCGGACGCGCAGGCACTGCTTGCGCCGGTACCGGGCGACGATCCCGCGGGCGCTTCGCTGCGCTACGACGCGGTCTATCGCGCCATCGCCGAAGCGCGCCAGCACGACGACGAGTCCTTGCCGATGCGGGAATGGGAGCGCCCGCTGGTCAAGGCTGACTGGAAACGCGTGGCCGCGCTCGCCAGCGAGGCGCTGGCCACGCGCAGCAAGGACTTCCAGCTGGCGGCATGGCTGTGCGAGGCGTGGATCCATCTGCACGGCGCGGCCGGCTTTTGCGCCGGGGTGCGCTTGCTGGGGGCGTTGGCGGACGCGTATTGGGAAAGCGCCTGGCCGCGCATGGAAGCCGGCGATGCGGAGGCACGCTGCGCCCCGATCGCATGGCTCAACGAGACCTTGCCAGCGGTGCTGGCGCTGCATGTCCCGCTGTTGTCGCTGGCCGACGAGAAACCCCTGCACATCACGCTGGACCTGTGGGAACGCAGCCTGGCGCCGGTCGATGACTACGACAGCCTGGGCCGCGAGGCGCTGCTGCAGCGCGCGCATCACGCGCCCGACCGGGCCCGATTGGATGCGTTGTGGCGCGACCTGCACGGCGCCAGCGCCGAATGGGCTGGGTTTGACCGGCGCATCGACGCGCTGCTGGGGGCGCAAGCGCCGAGCCTGGCGCGCGTAACCGACACGCTGGCGCGGCTGGTGCGGGCGGTGGCGGCGCTGCGCGGGGACGAAGCAGGCAGCGCTCACCGTGGCGAACCCGCCGCCACGGGGCCGGCCGGTAACAACGATCCCGTGGACGATCCCGAGCCGATGCCGGTCTTGCCCGCCGCGGGGCCGGGGCAGACCGCCATGCTGGCGCACGGCCGCATCGAGGACCGTGCGCATGCCTACCAGCTGATCCGGGATGTGGCCGACTACCTGGCGCGCCATGAGCCGCACAGCCCCACGCCATACCTGCTGCGGCGCGCGGTGCGCTGGGGGCAGATGCCACTGGCGGATCTGATGCAGGACATCCTGCGTGAGGACGGGGATATCGGGCGGTATCTGGCGCTGCTGGACAACTAGCTGGCACGGCATCCGAGCCCGGGCATTTTCTGACATCAAGTGGACAAGGGGAGCTGGAACATGCTGAGGACCCAATACCAGACGTTCATCGCCGCCACCGCCAGGGACTGGAAGTTCCTGGCACGTGGCAGCAATATCCGCGCGGTCGATTGCGCGCTGGAAGACTATTGGCGAGAGATGAACGGCGCACGGGACGCACGGCGGGAGATCGCCAGCCTGAACGCGATCGTGACGGCGTGCATCGGCTGGCTGAAGCTCAAGCGCGGCAAGCCGGAAAGCCGTCAGGGCTTGGTTGGCGGCGCTGAAAAGATCAATGCTCTGTTCGTCACGCGCCGTCGTGCAATCACGAATCTCGGCAGCGAAGCGTTGCAGGAACTCTATGCGCGCCTGACCCAGCTGGGTATTCTCACCCCGGACTTGCGCGGGCGGATGAAATTCGACCGGCGCAAGCTGCTGGTGCTCGGTTCCGGTGTCAACCACGGTGACCGCTCGCCCTACGTGCGCGAACTCAGGCCGATGGGCGCGGACTATCAGAACGAGCGTCTGTCCTATCTCCAGTCGGGCAAGGTCCAGGCGATCTCGGGCAGCGGTGTCCATCTGACGCACAAGAATCTCTCGCAGATGATGCCGGCCAACCCGCAACGGCGCGCAGAGGCCGAGGCGATTGCCAGCAAAGATGTGCACGCACTGACGCTGGAGGATTTTCAGCTGCTCGATGCCATCGGTCGGGAGAACCTTGTCACAGGCGATGTCAACTATCTGACAAAGAGCGAACGCATGCGGTATATGGCGATCGTCGGAGACGACGGACTTCTGTACGACGTAAATAACCAGCGCATCACGACACATGCGGTCAAGGTGACAGCCTATGCGATGGACAAGTACGGCTCCTTGTTCATTAAAGATGCAGATCCGCTGGATGACGCCATGTTCTTCAACCACTCGTCGTTCAACGCGGGCAATGATGTTATTTGCGCAGGTACGCTGACCATCAGGAATGGCTCGCTGCGCGTGATCGACAACAACAGCGGCCACTACAAGCCCACGCGGGAAAACCTGCACAACTGCCTCAGCGTGCTTGCCAGCGAAGGGCTCGCCTGCAGTTGGGCGAGCGTCAACCTGTATGTATTCGTCATGGGCGAAAAGCAGGAGCATCGCTATACCGCGAACGAATTCCTGAGAGACCCCAATGGCCGACCGATGCGTATCGCCGGCGGGCGCTGACGCGCGGTCGGCGGGCAATCCCACGGGATCGGGTAAGGCGCGGGTATCATGGGCCATCCGTCCAGGCAACCGCGCCCCGATCCCCGATGAGTCTCGACCCCGCCGAACTCCAGGCCATACGCCCCTACCTGCTGCGCTTTGCCCGCCTGCAGCTGCGCGACCAGGCACTGGCCGAGGATGCCGTCTCGGAAACACTGCTGGCGGCGCTGGAGCACTCTGAGCGCTTCGCCGGCCAGTCAACGCTGCGCACCTACCTGGTTGGTATCCTCAAGCACAAGATCATCGACACCCTGCGCAGCGGCAAGCGTGAGGTCAGGCTGGCGCTGGCCACCGATGCCGAGGGCCAGCGGCAATCCGACGACGATGCCTTCGACGCGCTGTTCACGCGCAACGGCCACTACCAGGACCCGCCATCCGACTGGGGCAACCCGGAACGCGCCTTTGAGCGCCGCGAGTTCTTCGAGATCCTGCAGCTGTGCGTTGACCGCCTGCCGGAGCGCACCGGCCGGATCTTCATGATGCGCGAGTGGCTCGAGCTGGACACCGAAGAAATCTGTCAGCATTTGCAGATCAGCGCGACCAATGCCTGGGCGATGCTGTACCGCGCCCGCATGCGCCTGCGCGAATGCCTGGAACTGCACTGGTTCGGCCAGCGCGGCCGGCCCGGCAAGGCCGGTTGATCCCGGCCCCCCGCCCATGCAACGGATAAGCCACTGAGCAACATGCCAGATTCCCGCCCTTCCCGCCGCCTGCTGCCGAACTGCGAAGAGATCCACCACCTCACCATGAAGGGCCTGGACCGGCCGCTGTCATGGGGCGAGCGGCTGCGCATGCGCGCCCACCTGGCGATCTGCGACGCCTGCACCAGCTTCAGCGCCCAGATGCGGACCCTGCGCGAGGCCATGCACAGGCTGGGGCGCGACGAATGACAAAAGGCCAGCGGATTCGCTGGCCTTCTTGCTGGCCGGGTGCCGGTATCGCTCAGGCGCGCGCGCCTTCCCCATAGGGATCGAACTTGCCGGCACGGCTACCTTCGGAATAGGTGTCGAAGCTGCGCGCTGGGGCGGCCGACACGCCGCTGCGGTCCAGCCCGGCCAGCGTGCGTGCGCCGTCGACAAACGGATCGGCCTTGCCGACGCGGGCGCCTTCCGTGAACACATCATGGCTGCGGAACTCATAACCATACTTGTCGCCGGGCACTTGTTCGGCGGCGGTGGCGGCTTGCGCGGCGCCCAGGGCGGCCAGCGACAGGAGCAGGGCGGTAGCGAGGCGGGTGGTCTTGGTCATGATGGTTCTCCTTAAGCTCGTTGAATTTGTCAGAAGGCTTTGCGTTGTGTGCGTGCCGTTCATGTACAGAACTATAGGAGCGCCATCGATACGGAAGCAGGTCAGTTGCCGGACAAGTTATTCAAAAAAATTGAATTAATGGGCGAGGGCGGAAATGACCCGTGGCATGACGCAAATGTAATGACCCCGTCGCCGGAATGCCCGGTGCGGCTCGGTTAAACTTGCGGCTCGCTGCACTTCCCCGGCGCCTGATGCTCGGCGGCCAGGGCAGCTGCCACTTCCCCTATGCAACGGCTCATCCTCATCCTTCTTGCGCTCGTCCTGCCGCTCCAGTTCGCCTGGGCGGGAGCCGCCGCGTATTGCCGGCATGAGGTGGCGGCTTCGGCCAAGGCCCATTTCGGGCACCACGAGCACCAGCACAAGGCCGACAGCGGCAAGCAGGACCAGCCCGCGCAGAAGGCGCAGGACAAGGCCAAGCTCGGCCTGCCCGATCCCGACTGCGGCGTCTGCCATATCGCTTCGCTGCCGTTTGCACGGGCCGACGCGCCCGACGTGCACGCCATGCGCCGGGTGGAACTGGCACCACCGGCGTCGCAGCCCAGCTTCTCTTCGCACAGTGCGCGGGCGCCCGACCGTCCGCAGTGGCCGCGTCTCGCTTAGCCGGCGAGACGACGCTTCCATTTCCTGGTTTTCCTGAGTCCCTGACGTCAGGCGTCTCGCCGAATTCTCCCGGTTCCTTTCCTGGTGCAATTCGATGCGAAGACTTTTGCTGCCGCTTGGGCTGGCGGCCGTCCTATCCAGCCCGATCCATGGCGTCGCGCAGACGCCGCCCCCTGCCATGGCGCAGCCATCGGCATCCTCGCCGGCCCCGGGGCAAGAGCCTGCCGGCACGCTCACGCTCGACGCCGCGCTGGCGCTGGCCGAAGCCGGCAGCTTCACGCTGTCCGCGGCGGGCAAGGAGCTTGACGCCACCGAGGGCGATGTCACGCAGGCGCGCGTGCTGCCCAATCCCGAACTGGCCGTGTCGATGGAAGACACGCGCAAGGCCACGCGCTCCACCACCGGCCAGATCAACCTGCCGATCGAACTCGGCGGCAAGCGCGCCGCGCGCATCGGCGTGGCCGAGCGCGGGCGCGAGCTGGCGCAGGCCGAACTGGGCAGCGTACGCGCCGAACTGCGCGCCGCGGTGATCACGCGCTTCTTTGGCGTGCTGGTGGCGCAGGAGCGCGTCAAGCTGGCCGAAGGCTCGGTCGGCATCGCCAGCAAGGCGGCCGCGGCGGCCGGGCGGCGCGTGGCCGCCGGCAAGGTCGCGCCGCTGGAAGAAACGCGTGCCAGGGTCGAACAGGCCAATGCCGAGCTGGAACTGGCCGAGGCCACCGGCGCGCTGCAATCCGCACGGCAATCGCTGGCCGCGCTGTGGGGCAATGCCGTGCCGCACTTTACGCAGGCGCAGGGCGACCTTGACGCGCTGCCCTCGCGCGCCGCGCCGGCAGCACTGCAAGCGGCGCTGGAAGACTCGCCGCAGCTGGCGGCAAGCCGCCTTTCTGCCGAGCGCAGCCGCGCCGAAGTCGCCGTGGCGCGCGGCCGCCAGTACCCCGACGTGACCGTGAGCCTGGGCGCCAAGCGCGACAACGAGGCCAACCGCAATATGGCCGTGCTGGGCGTGGCGATCCCGCTGCCGCTGTTTGACCGCAACCAGGGCAACCTGTACGCCGCATTGCGCCGCGCCGACAAGGCGCAGGACACGCACGCGGCCACGCGCATCCGCCTGGTCGGTGAGCTGCAGCAGGCGTCGACGCAGCTGTCGGTATCGCGCGCCGCGGCGCAGACGCTGCAGGCCTCGGTGCTGCCCGCGGCGGAGCAGGCCTATGCCGCCGCCTCGCGCGGGTTCGAGGCCGGCAAATTCAATTTCCTCGATGTGCTGGATGCCCAGCGCACGCTGTTCCAGGCGCGCATCCGCTACCTGGACGTGCTGGCCCGCACCTATGACGCGGCGGCCAGCATCGACCGCATCCTCGGACACTGATAGGGAAGCTGCAGACATGGCAATGAGCAAGCAACAACGGGCCGCCGTGGTGGCCATCCTGGTCGCGGGGCTGCTGGGCGGCGCGGCGATCCTGTCCACCAGCAAGGGCGGCGGCGGCGCCGGCGAGGCCGGGCACGGGCATGCCGAGGAGCACGAACATGGCAAGGAAGGAGGCAAGGCGGCCGCGCACGCTGACGCCAGCGCCCCCGCGGCGAAACCGGAAGCCGAAGGCAAGCCGCACCTGATCGCGCTGACGCCTGCGCAGATCCAGCAGGCCGGCATCGGCATCGCCACCGCCGCCGCGGCGCCGCTGCGCAGCAGCGTCGAATTCCCGGGCGAGATCCGCTTCAATGAAGACCGCACCGCGCACGTGGTGCCGCGCGTGGCGGGCGTGGCGCAGGCGGTGCCGGCCAACCTTGGCCAGCAGGTGCGCAAGGGCGAAGTGCTGGCGCTGCTCGCCAGCACGACGCTGGCCGAGCAGCGCAGCGAGCTGCTGGCGGCGCAGAAGCGCGAGGGGCTGGCGCGTGCCACCTATGCGCGCGAGAAGACGCTGTGGCAGGAGAAGATCTCCGCCGAGCAGGATTACCAGCAGGCCCGCACAGCGCTGGAGGAAGCGCAGATCGCGGTGCAGAACGCGCGCCAGAAGCTGACCGCGATTGGCGCCACGGAGAACAGCGCGGGCAAGGGCGGCAGCCTGAACCAGTTTGCGCTGCTTGCCCCGTTCGATGGCATCGTGGTCGAGAAGCACCTGGCGCTGGGCGAAGCAGTCCAGGAAGCCACCAGCGTGTTCACGGTCTCCGACCTGAGTTCGGTATGGGCGGAGTTCGTGGTGTCCGCGCGCGACCTGGACCAGGTGCGCGTTGGCGAAGCGGTCACGGTGCGCTCGAGCGCCTCGGACACGCAGGCCGAGGGCAAGGTGTCCTACGTCGGCGCGCTGCTGGGCGAGCAGACGCGCACGGCCAAGGCGCGCGTGACGCTGGCCAATCCCGGCATGGCGTGGCGCCCGGGTTTGTTCGTCACGGTCAGCGTGCTGGGCGCGCCGGCGCAGGTGCCGGTGACGGTGGCGGCCGACGCGGTGCAGCAGGTCGACGGCCAGAGCGTGGTGTTCATCGCCGTGCCGGGTGGGTTTGCGGTGCAGCCGGTCAAGACCGGGCGCGCCGGCGGCAAGCTGGTGGAGGTGACCGAGGGCCTGCAGGCCGGCGCGCGCTACGCCGCGGCCAACAGCTTCATCCTCAAGTCCGAGCTGGGCAAAGCCAGCGCCGGGCATGAGCACTGAGCGGGAGGCGTGCATGTTTGAACGTCTGATCCGCTTTGCCATCGAGCAACGCTGGCTGGTCCTGCTGGCGGTGCTGGGCATGGCCGCGCTGGGCCTGTACAGCTACACCCGGCTGCCGATCGACGCGGTGCCGGATATCACCAACGTGCAGGTGCAGATCAACACTGCCGCGCCGGGCTATTCGCCGCTGGAGACCGAGCAGCGCATCACCTATCCGGTCGAGACCGTGATGGCGGGCCTGCCCGGGCTGGAGCAGACGCGCTCGCTGTCGCGCTACGGGCTGTCGCAGGTGACGGTGATCTTCCGCGACGGCACCGATATCCACTTTGCGCGCCAGCTGGTCAACCAGCGCATCCAGGAAGCGCGCGACAAGCTGCCTGCCGGCATCACGCCCGCGATGGGCCCGATCTCGACCGGGCTGGGCGAGATCTACCTGTGGACGGTCGAGGCCGACCCCGGAGCGCGCAAGCCGGATGGCACGCCCTATACGCTGTCGGACCTGCGCGAGATCCAGGACTGGGTGATCCGCCCGCAGCTGCGCAACGTACCCGGCGTGACCGAGGTCAATGCCATCGGCGGCCATGCGCGCGCCTATGTGGTCGCGCCCAGTCTGGAGCGCATGGCGTCGTACGGGTTGTCGCTGGCCGATGTGGTGAGCGCGCTGGAGAAGAACAACGACAACGTCGGCGCCGGCTATATCGAGCGCCGCGGCGAGCAGTACCTGGTGCGCGTGCCGGGGCAGGTGCGCTCGCTTGAGGATATCCGCGACGTGATCGTCGGCACCGCGCAGGGCCTGCCGATCCGCGTGCGCGACGTGGCCACCGTGCAGACCGGCGGCGAGCTGCGCACCGGCGCGGCCACCGAGAACGGCCGCGAGGTGGTGCTGGGCACCGTGTTCATGCTGATCGGCGAGAACAGCCGCACGGTCTCGCAGGCGGTGGACCGCAAGATGGCCGAGATCAACCGCACGCTGTCCAAGGGCGTGCAGGCGGTCACGGTGTACGACCGCACCACGCTGGTCGACAAGGCCATTGCCACGGTCAAGAAGAACCTGCTGGAAGGCGCGGTGCTGGTGATCGCCATCCTGTTCCTGTTCCTGGGCAACCTGCGCGCGGCGCTGATCACCGCGCTGGTGATCCCGCTGTCGATGCTGTTCACCTTCACGGGCATGGTGCACTACCGCATCAGCGCCAACCTGATGAGCCTGGGCGCGCTGGACTTCGGCATCATCGTCGACGGCGCGGTGGTGATCGTCGAGAACTGCGTGCGCCGGCTGGCGCATGCGCAGGAGCGCCACGGCCGGCCCCTCACGCGCAGGGAACGCCTGCATGAAGTCTTTGCCGCGGCGCGCGAGGCACGCCGGCCGCTGCTGTACGGGCAGCTGATCATCATGGTGGTGTACCTGCCGATCTTTGCGCTGACCGGGGTCGAGGGCAAGATGTTCCACCCGATGGCCTTCACCGTGGTGCTGGCGTTGCTGGGCGCGATGGTGCTGTCGGTGACCTTCGTGCCGGCCGCGGTGGCGCAGTTTATCGGCAACCGCGTGGCCGAGCGCGAGAACCGGCTGATGGCCTGGGCACGCCGCCGCTACGCGGTGCTGCTGGAGCGCTCGCTGGCCGCGACGCCAGTGGTGCTGACGTTTGCCGGCGTGGCGGTGGCATTGTGCCTGGCCATTGCCACGCGGCTGGGCAGCGAGTTCGTGCCCAGCCTGAATGAAGGCGACCTGGCGATCCAGGCCTTGCGCATCCCCGGCACCAGCCTGACGCAATCCGTGGCGATGCAGCAGCAGGTGGAAACCGCGCTGAAGGCCAGGTTCCCGGAGATCGAGCGCATCTTTGCGCGCACCGGCACCGCGGAGATCGCCTCCGACCCGATGCCGCCGAATATCTCCGACGGCTACATCATGCTCAAGCCCATGTCGCAATGGCCCGAGCCGCGCCGCACGCGCGACGAGCTGATCGCCGCGATCCGCGATGAGGTGGGCAAGCTGCCGGGCAACAACTATGAATTCTCGCAACCGATCCAGCTGCGCTTTAACGAGCTGATCTCGGGCGTGCGCTCCGACGTGGCGGTCAAGGTGTTCGGCGACGACAACGCCGTGCTGGAGCAGACCGCCAATCGCATCGCGGCGGTGCTGCAGGGCATCCCCGGCGCGGCCGAGGTGAGGGTCGAACAGACCACCGGCCTGCCGATGCTGACAGTCCAGATCGACCGCAACAAGGCGGCGCGCTATGGCCTGAACCTCAGCGATATCCAGGATGCGGTGGCGATCGGCATCGGTGGCAAGGTGTCTGGCACCTTCTTCAGCGGCGACCGGCGCTTCGACATCGTGGTGCGCCTGCCCGATGCCGTGCGCGAGGACGTGGAAGCGCTGCGGCGCCTGCCGGTGCCGCTGCCGAAGGAAGCCGCAGCGCGCACCAGCTATATCCCTCTGAGCGAAGTCGCCAGCGTGGAGATCGCGCCGGGCCCCAACCAGGTCTCGCGCGAGAACGGCAAGCGCCGCATCGTGGTCAGCGCCAATGTGCGCGGGCGCGATATCGGCAGCTTCGTGCCCGAGGCCGAGGCCGCCATCCGCGCGCGCGTGCAGATCCCGGCGGGCTACTGGACCAGCTGGGGCGGCACCTTCGAGCAGCTGCAGTCCGCTACCGCGCGGCTGCGCATAGTAGTGCCGCTGGCGCTGGGGATGGTGTTCGTGCTGCTGTTCGCCATGTTCGGCAACGTCAAGGACGGGCTGCTGGTCTTCACCGGCATCCCGTTCGCGCTGACCGGCGGCATCCTGGCGCTATGGCTGCGCGGCATTCCGCTGTCGATCTCGGCGGCGGTGGGCTTTATCGCGCTGTGCGGCGTGGCGGTGCTCAACGGGCTGGTGATGCTGTCGTTTATCCGCTCGCTGCGCGAGGAAGGCCATGGGCTGGATGCGGCGATCCGCGATGGGGCGTTGACGCGGCTGAGGCCGGTGCTGATGACCGCGCTGGTTGCGTCGCTTGGTTTCGTGCCGATGGCCCTGGCCACGGGCACGGGTGCCGAGGTGCAGCGTCCGCTGGCGACGGTCGTCATCGGCGGCATCCTGTCGTCGACGGTGCTGACCTTGCTGGTGTTGCCGGTGCTGTACCGGCTGGCGCACCGGAACGACGAGCCGGCGACGGAAGCGGCGCAAGGGGAAGGGGAGCTGGCGCGAATGGATGCGTGAAGTCCCAGGGTGTGGCGGCGTTGCGTCACTTCATTCGATAGTTCATGTCACCATGAACCTTCGGCCTGCGCCGCGGCGGCATGATGTGACTGTCCGCCCGCCCCCGGGCGCTGGGTTCGCTGCAAGGACTCAGCACTTCCATCCACTGTGCCGCCATGCCCGATACCGATATCGATCCGCTCAGCGCCGTCACCCATCCTGACCCGTACCCGTACTACCGGGAGCTGGCCGCCAGCCAGCCATTCTTCCGCGATGACCGCCTTGGCCTGTGGGTTGCCGCCGGCCCGCAGGAAGTGGCCGACGTGCTTGCCCACTCCGACTGCCGCGTGCGGCCGCCCGCACAGCCGGTGCCGCCCGCGCTGGCCGGCACCGCCGCCGGCGAGCTGTTCGGCCGGTTGGTCCGGATGAACGACGGCGCCGCGCACGCGCCGCTCAAGGCCCTGCTGATGCCGATGCTGGCGGGTATCGACCCGGCCGCCGCGGCGCAGCGCGCAACGGTGCTGGCGGCGGTGCTCGATGCCGGCGAAGCGTCCTGGGCCGCCATGTCCGGCGAGTGCATCAATCGCTGGCTGTTCACGCTGCCGGTCATCACGGTCGCCGATCTGCTTGGCCTGCCGGTTGCCAACGAAGGCAGCAGCGCGGCCGAAGCCGCACAACGGGTTGCGGCCTTCGCCGGCGCGCAGTCGCCATTGGCCGATGCACCGGCCGTGCGCGCAGGCGCCGAGGCCGCTCAATGGCTGGGGCACTGGCTTGCCGATGCGGCGAACGGCGCAGGGCCGCTGCCGGCGCTGCGGCAGGCAGCCCGTGCCGCCGGCATCGACGCGCAGGCGGTCGCCGCCAACATCATCGGCCTGCTGGTGCAAGCCTGCGAAGCCACCGCGGCGCTGGCCGGGAATACGCTGCTGCGGCTGGGTCGCGAGACGACGCAGTCAGGGCTGCCGCTCGATGCCGTGGTGGCGCGGGTCGCCCGGGAGGATCCGCCGGTGCAGAATACGCGGCGCTTCCTGGCCGCCGATGCGCAACTGTGCGGCCACGCCGTCAAGGCCGGCGACGCGGTGCTGGTGCTGCTGGCCGCGGCGTCGTGCAGTGGTGCCGCAGCCGGCGAACGGCCATGGACCTTCGGCCACGGCCGCCATGCCTGTCCCGGCGACCGCCTGGCGCAGGCGCTGGCTGCCGCCACGGTGGCGGCGCTGCGTGCGCGTGGGGCCGACCCGGCCGCGCTGGCGCAGGCATTCCGCTATCGTCCGTCGCTGAACGCACGCATTCCGCATTTCCTTTGATTCCCGCCATTGCCCCCAGGAGACAACATGATCGCAGTCATCTTCGAAGTCGAGCCCGCGCCGGGCCGGCAGGACAACTACCTCGACATCGCCGCGCACCTGCGCCCGCAGCTGGAGGCCATCGACGGCTTTATCTCGGTGGAGCGTTTCCAGAGCCTGACCAACCCCAACAAGCTGCTGTCGCTGTCGTTCTTCCGCGACGAGGCCGCGGTGATCGCCTGGCGCAATACGCTGGCTCATCGCCAGGCGCAGGCGGCCGGTCGCGGCGGCGTGTTTGCCGGCTACCGGCTGCGCGTGGCGCAGGTGCTGCGCGACTACGGGCTGAACGAGCGCGACCAGGCGCCGGCGGACAGCCGCGCGGTGCATGACCACAAGGCGGGCTGAGGGGGTGCAGCGATGACGATGGAAGCAATCGCCACCCAAGCCGCCTTTATCGGCCTGACATTCTTGCTGGCAGGCTTTGCCAAGGGGGTGGTGGGCCTGGGCTTGCCCACGGTTGCGGTGGGCATGCTGGGGTTGGTGATGCCGCCCGCGCAGGCCGCGGCGCTGCTGGTGGCGCCGTCGATGGTGACCAACGTGGTGCAGCTGTTCAGCGGCCCGCGCTTCGGGCAACTGATGCAACGGCTGTGGCCGATGCTGGTGGCGATCTGCGCCGGCACCTGGCTGTGCGCGGCATGGGTGCCGGCCGGCATGATGACGCACGCGACCTCGGCCTTGGGTGTGGCGCTGGTGCTGTACGCGGTGGTCGGGCTGGCAGCGGTGAAGCTGGTGGTGCCGGCAGGGGCGGAGCGGTGGCTCGGGCCGTTGATCGGGCTGGTCACGGGTGGCATTACGGCGGTGACCGGTGTGTTCGTGATTCCCGCCGTGCCTTACCTGCAGGGACTCGGGCTGGACAAGGAAAGCCTGGTGCAGGCGCTCGGGCTGTCGTTCACGGTATCGACCATTGCGCTGGCGGTGAGCCTGGCCATGGGCGGGTCGCTGCTGCATATGCCGGTGCTGGGCGCCTCGGCGCTGGCGCTGGTGCCGGCGCTCGGCGGCATGTTCCTGGGCCAGTGGCTGCGCCACCGGATCAGCGCCGAGCGCTTCCGCAAGCTGTTCTTCTGCGGGCTGCTGGTGTTGGGCGGCGAGCTGGCGCTGCGCGGGCTGTCCTGACCCTGCCGCTGGCTTGCTCCCCTCTCCCGCAAGCGGGAGAGGGAGCGCACAGTCGGTCATTGCCGCCCGATTGGTACTTCTATCGGGCGCCGTCCTCTAGTGGCTGACCTGCACCGTGCGGCCGTTGAGCGGCTGCACCGGGCGGGCGTTCATCGGATAAAGCTGACGGAATGCGGCCAACTGCGCCGGCGACACTTCCACCGGGGTCTTGAGCACCTGCCAGCGCACGTCCTCGCTGCACGGCGGCGTGGTCAGCGAGCCGGTGAAGGCCCAGTACGACTGCCGGGCCGGCAGCAACGCCGCCACATCCAGCGGCGCCGTCAGTTCGCGCGACTCTCCGGCCTTGGCCGGCAGGCTCGCGAAGACCGGTTTCAGCGCCGCATTCTCCCGCCCGGACTTGAACAGCACCGCCACCACCGCCAGCTTGCCTTCTGCATTCTGGTGCACCAGGTGCGCGACCAGCGGATAGGCCTTGCCGTTGATCTTCTCTTCGCTCGGCGTATGGAAGTGGAACTGCAGCAGCTTGTAGGGCACGCCGTCGAGTTCGATCTGCCCCGCTGCGGGCAGGTTGACCTGTACGGTGTGGCCGTTGTTGACCACGGTGGCGGGCGCCGCGGCGTAGCCAAAGCCGATCGGCTTCAGGTCCGCAGGCCGGGCCTTGCTGGTGCGGATATCGATGGGCGACTGGTGCTTGCCCAGCGCACAGGTCTTGTAGTCCTGGTCGAGCTCGGCCCAGTGGCTGGTACCGGTCGGTCCGGTGTAGCTCCAGTGCGGGTCATTGCCGGCCCACGCGGCAGGTGCAAGCAAGGCGGTGCAAACCGTGATAATCGGCAGCCTGGTGTTCATTGTCGATGCGTCCTAGTGTTGGTAACCCCTTGGTTTCCGACATGGTGTTGTCAAGCTGTCCCAGTCTTGAGTGCCGGGTCTTTTGCCCGGGCCGGAAATCATGCAGCAAAACTGCCGTCCAGCGAATAAGGCATTGCTGAATTCCGGTCTGCACTGCATTTAACAGGGGTATGGACTGCATGCACGCATGCGATTGATGCGTGCCGCGCATGCCGTCATGGAACGGACACGGCGCCGACATCTCACGTGGCACGCTCCACAGGCATCCCCGCTCAGCCGGGGATGCCTGCCTGCCACCGTTTGTCTCGGGATTTCAGCCAGGCCGCGCGCCGGCCTGGTTCGACTCCAGTTGCGCGCGTACCGCGGAGATATGGTCGCCCGCGGCATCGACGGCGTTCTCCAGGTCGCTGGTGCTGCAGCCCAGCTCCCGGCACCAGTACTGCACTTCAAGCGGATCCATCAGGTTGATGCGGCCAGGATCCAAAGGCCTGAACTCGTTTGTCACATCGCTCATGCTTGCCTCCTGTCCATGTCTCGGGGCGACACGGCCCTTGCATTGTAGGCAGTGATCCGGCACGCGTTGCATGCAAGGCGGCCTGAGCTTGCGCATATGATGTATGGGTTACCCCAGCCGACAGGACGCCGCATGCCCCGCTCATCCGGTGCAAAACTCTGGTCCACGCTGAACAAGGCCGCGGCCCGCAATGCGCGCCGCATGCAGCGCGCCGTCAACCAGAACCTGACCAGGCCGATGACCGAGGCCATCGTGCGCAACGCGGTGAAGCAATCGGCTGCAGTCACGGCCGCCACGCAGCGCGCACTGTCGGGCGTGGTATCGCCGGTGCAGGCGCCGCAGAACCGCGGCAGCGGGCGCTGGGAAGAAGGCGCATGGGGCGCACCAGTGGCGCCGCGCCGCTACCGCATCTTTGTGCCGGCCGGCGTCACGGCGTCGCGGCGCGCCCCGATGCTGGTGCTGCTGCATGGCTGCGGCCAGGATGCCGCCAGCTTTGCCGCGGTCACGCGCGCCGCCGCGGTGGCGCGCGAAGCCGGCTGGGTGGTGTTGCTGCCTGAACAGACCTCGCAGGCCAACGCACAGCGCTGCTGGAACTGGTTCCGGCCCGGCGCGCAGGGTGGCGTCGAGGCCGGTCTGCTGATGGCGCTGATCGACCAGGCTTGCCGCGGCCATCCGGTTGCCGCGGACCGCATCAGCGTGCTGGGGCTGTCCGCGGGCGGCGCGATGGCGCTGATGCTGGGGCTGCGCTATCCGGGACGCTTTGCCGCAGTGGGGTCGCACTCCGGCGCGGTGCCATGGAGCGCCAGCAATGCCGCCCAGGCAGCGCGCTCCATGCGCGGGGGACACGGGCCCGATGCCAAGGCCATGCAGGCGCTGCGGTTCGGACTGGCAGGGCGCCGCCCGCCGCCGTTGCTATTGCTGCATGGCGATGCCGACCACGTGGTCGACTTCAGCAACGCCACCGCCGCGGCGGGCATGTGGATGCACCTGCAGCCGGAGGATGCGCACGCGTTGTCCGCGGCGCCGGCACGGCGCATCCAGCGCGGCATGCGCCGTGCCATGGATGTGTTCGACTGGACGGAGGGAAAGTCGCCTTACGTGCGCCTGGTGCGGATCGAGGGCCTGGGTCACGCCTGGAGCGGCGGGGCAGGCGGGCAGGCGTTCTCCGATCCGGCGGGGCCGGATGGGTTGAAGCTGGCGTTGCGATTTTTTCTGGCGGTTGGGGGGTGAGGCAGGCTTGACGCCTCATGGATATCGCGCTGTCATCCGGTTACGAAGGTGATCGCGTTTTCTCCGAGCGAGCGAACGGCGAAGTCTCGTCCCGGCTTCCTGCAAGATCTGACACGGCTGCCCGACCTCGACAAAAGTGTCGAATAGTACCTTCGACTGACCCCTACCCCAAACTTACCGGCTCAATCACCACATCACTGGCCGGACAAGCCACACACGGCAAGATCAGCCCCTCTTCCCTCTCATCCAGACTCAACCCCGGCCATTTGATCCGATAGCGGATCGTCCCTGCATGCAGCCGGCTGGCGCAGGCGCGGCAGGTGCCATTGCGACAGGAGTTGGGCAGCGCCACGCCTTCGAGCAAGGCAGCTTCCAGCAGGCTCAGCTCCGCCGGCGCGGCGAAGCGGGTATTGCCTGGCAGCACGCTTGCGGTGAATTCGGCGCGGTCGTCGGGCGCCACCAGCTCGCGTTCAGCCATGGGCCTCATCCTCCGCTTCCGGGAATTGGGCGCGTCCGTGGGTCGCGTCGCGCAGGGCGTCGCGTGCGGCGTCGAGCTGGGTTGCAGGCATGCGCAGGACCAGCGTGGCCAGCGCGCCATAGGCGGTGTCGGCCAGCGTGCAGCCCGGCTGCGCGTCGTAGTCGAGCCAGCGGCGCACGCGCGGCTCGTCGGCATAGTCGACGGACACCGTCAGGGTGCCGTAGGCGATGCGTTCCACGCGCTCGGCCGTTTTCAGCGCGGCCGCGATGGCATCGGTGTAAGCGCGCACCAACCCGCCCGCCCCCAGTTTGACGCCACCGTAATAGCGCACCACCGCCGCCAGCACGCCGTCCAGGTCATGGTGGCGCAGCACTTCAAGGATGGGCCGGCCGGCAGTGCCGGAGGGCTCGCCATCGTCGGACATGCCCGAGGCGCCGCCAGCCAGCAAGGCCCAGCACACGTGGGTGGCGGTGGGGTGCTCGGCGCGCAGCGCCTGCAGCGCCGCCATGGCGGCGTCACGGTCGGCAACGGGCAGCGCCAGCGCCAGGAAGCGGCTCTTGCGGATTTCGATCTCGGCCCGGACGGGGTTGGCTAGCGTGTAAGTGGGCAAGCGGAAGGGCGGAAGTAGGCAGAAACGGCGGCTGCCGGCATTCAACGGATCCGCGCCTGTGGAGCCGCGGATGCAAAGGGCGAGTGTACCGCAGCGGCATCCTGGCTCAGCCGAAAGCGCCGCTTTTGTGTTGTATCGTCAACTTGGTGTCACAAACAGCGCCTACGATCCGCTCCGGCCATGCGCAATGCCGCCCGCCGCCCGCCTGTGCCAACAGGTGCCCGGCCCCGCCCGCCGGACCGGCGCAAATACGCAGTGAACAACATATCCCTTCCTCTTCCCCGGATCGAGAACATGCTTGAACAACCCAATGCAGGCCGCCGCAAGGCCCTGAAGCTCCTGGCCGGCGCGCCGATGCTGCCGCTTGGTCTTGCCTCCACCAGCCTGCTGGCAGGTTGCGGCGGTGGCGACGACGCTGTCGCCGCGCCGCTTCCGCCGGCCCAGGCGGCCACGTTCACCACGGCCGAATTCGTTGGCATGAGCGCGCCGACGCTGGCAACGCCCGACGCCATGGCGACCACCACGGTGGGCTCCAGCCTCAAGGTGTCGTTCAGCGACGGCAGCAGCCAGACCTACAAGCTGGCCTACCAGCCGTTCTTCATCACCGGCGACACCCTGCCCGACGGCAAGGGCGGCACCATCCTGGCCGGCGGCTACTACGACATCAACAACAAGCCGATCATGGACACCTCCGTGGCCGGCAAGGAGCGCCAGTTTTTCTCCGACGCGCCGGACGGCAGCTCACTGCTGACCCTGGCCAACCCGACCGTGCCCGGCGTCAAGGGCAAGACGGTGTTTGCGGTGGTGCAGTTCGAGTACACCACGCGCAACCAGGGCAATGTCAGCATGTACGGCCTGCTGCCGTCGCCGATCGCCGTGGTGACGCTGGACCAGGACCCGGCCACCGGCAAGCTGACCCCGGTCAAGTACCACAATGTCGATACCTCGGGCGTCAACGGCCTGTGGATCACCTGCGGCGCCAGCCTGTCGCCGTGGAACACCCACCTGTCGAGCGAGGAGTACGAGACCGACCTGCTGAACGCCAGCGCGGTCACGCAGTTGCAGGGCTACAGCCAGAACCTGTACGGCGACCCGGCCCGCGCCAACGCCTACAACTATGGCCACCTGCCGGAAGTCACGGTCAACCCGGACGGCACCGGCACCATCAAGAAGCACTACTGCCTGGGCCGCATCTCGCATGAGCTGGTACAGGTCATGCCCGACGAACGCACCGTGCTGATGGGCGACGATGCCACCAACGGCGGCCTGTTCCTGTTTATCGCCGACCGCGCCCGCGACCTGTCGTCCGGCACGCTGTACGTGGCCAAGTGGCACCAGACCTCGGGCGTGGGCCCGGGCAGCGCCACGCTGTCGTGGATCAGGCTGGGCAGCGCCACCAGTGCCGAAATCCGCGCGCTGGTCGACGGCGGCATCAGGCTGGCCGACATCATGGATGTCAAGACCACCGATCCCGCTGACGTCAGCTACACCCGCATCATCTACAACGGCAAGCCGAACTGGGTGAAGCTGATGCCGGGCATGGAAAAGGCCGCGGCGTTCCTGGAAACGCACCGCTACGCCGCCCTGGTCGGCGGCAGCCTGGGCTTCACCAAGATGGAAGGCACCACGGTCAACATCAAGGACAAGAAGGCCTACTCGGCCATGTCCCGCATCGAGTCGAGCATGCTCACGGGCAATGCCGCCAACGCCGGTGATATCCAGGTGGAAGGCCCGTACTCCGGCGCGGTCTATGAGCTGAACCTGAAGGGCGGCCAGGCCGACAAGACCGGCACGGCCATCAACAGCGAATGGGTGCCGGTCGACATGGCGGCGGTGCCCGCGCTGGTCAGCGAAGACCTGGGGGGCGGCAAGATGAAGCAGCAGGATGCGCTGGGCAACTTTGCCAACCCGGACAAGGTGGCCACGCCCGACAACCTGAAGTTCTCGGAAAAGCTGCGCACGCTGTTTGTCGGCGAGGACAGCAACACCCACGTCAACAACTTCCTGTGGGCGTACAACGTCGATACCAAGGTGCTCAGCCGCGTGCTGTCGTGCCCGGTCGGCGCCGAATCCACCGGCCTGCACGCGGTGGACGAGATCAACGGCTGGACTTATGTGATGAGCAACTTCCAGCACGTTGGCGACTGGGAATCGCCGCTGCACGACAAGGTGCGGCCGACGCTTGAAGCGAAGGTGATGGCCAACTACAAGGACCGCTTCGGTGCCGCCGTGGGTTACCTGACGGGCGATCCGACTGGCGTCAGGCTGGCCAAGGCCTGACGCGTCGCGCAGTGCCGATGAGGGCGGCGGGCTTCGGCCCGCCGTTTTTTGTTGGCGCGCGATCGTTTAACATGGCAACTCCGGCACCACGCCCAGCCTCCCGCCCGTCATGCCTGACCAGCTTCCGCACATCCACTCCGCGCGCCTCAGCCTGCTGCCCTTTCGTGGCGACGACGCAGCCGAGGCGTTTGCCTGCATCACCCCGACGCTTGCCCGATTCATGGACTGGGATCCGTCGCCCTCGCCGGCGGCTTTCGAGACCGTGTGGCAAGGCTGGCTGGCAGGCATGGCGCGAGGCTCGGAATTCGTGCTCACTATCCGGCGTGCCGACGACGGGCTGTTCCTGGGGCTGGCGGGATTGCACCATGCCGACACGCCCGCGCCGGAACTCGGCATCTGGATCCGCGAGGACTGCCACGGCCATGCCTTCGGCCTGGAAGCGGTCACTGCGCTGGCGCAATGGGCGCAGGACAACCTGTCGCCGGCGCACCTGGTCTATCCCGTGGCCGAACCGAACTGGCCCAGCCGCCGGATCGCAGAGTCGCTTGGCGGCACGGTCGTGGGCCAGGCCACGACGCGCAAGTTTGAGCGCTTGATCTACCGGATTCCGGGGGGCCGTTGACGCACTGCGGCAGCGCGCCCCCCGGCGCGCCGATTCTGCTACGCTAAGCGCTTTCCCCCGCTGAGCATGCCATCATGACCGGCTCCACCCAAGACCCCGATGCACGCCGCATGGCGCCCGCCACCGAGCGCAACCGCGAGCCGATCCTTGCGGTATTGCGCAAAGTGCTGCCCGCCAGCGGCACGGTACTGGAAATTGCCAGCGGCACCGGCCAGCATGCCGTGCACTTCGCGGCAGCGTTGCCGGGACTGACCTGGCAGCCAAGCGATGCGGAAGCCGCCGCGCGCGCGTCGATCGCCGCGTGGACCGCGCATGCGGGCCTGGCCAATGTGCGCGCGCCGCTGGCGCTGGATGTCTGCCGCCAGCCGTGGGGCATCGACGCCGCGGATGCGGTGGTCTGCATCAACATGATCCATATCGCCCCGTGGGCTGCGGCCGAGGCGCTCTTCGCAGGCGCCGGCAAGCTGCTGGGCCCGGGCGGCGTGCTGTTCCTGTACGGCCCCTATCGCCGCGGCGGCGCGCATACGGCGCCCAGCAACGCCGCCTTCGACGCGCAGCTGCGCGCCACCGATGCCGACTGGGGCGTGCGCGACATGGAAGCCGTGATCGCGTTGGGCGAGGCGCAGGGCATGCGCTGCGACGAGCCGGTGCCGATGCCGGCCAACAACTTCAGCCTGGTGTTCCGCAAGTAACCCGCTGCGCGCGCTTCAGCCGCGCACCAGCATCACGATCGCGGCGGCAGTCGGGCAGCCCGAGCGGCGCCTTGCTCTAAAATCATCCCGTCATTCGATCCTGCGGTGCCAGCGGCTTCCAAGCCTGCGACACCGCGCCCGCCACGGAGAACACGATGAAGGTCCAGAACATCCTGCAGACGATCGGCAATACCCCGCATATCCGCATCAACCGGCTGTTCGGCAACGGCCACGAGGTCTGGATCAAGTCAGAGCGTAGCAACCCCGGCGCCTCGATCAAGGACCGAATCGCGCTGTCGATGGTGGAAGACGCCGAACGCCGTGGCGTGCTCAAGCCGGGCGGCACCATCATCGAGCCGACCTCGGGCAATACCGGCATCGGCCTGGCCATGGTGGCCGCGGTCAAGGGCTACAAGCTGGTGCTGGTGATGCCGGACAGCATGTCGGTGGAGCGCCGCCGCCTGATGCTGGCTTATGGCGCCACCTTTGACCTGACCCCGCGCGAGAAGGGCATGAAGGGCTCGATCGCTCGTGCCGAGGAACTGGTTGCGGCCACGCCGGGCGCATGGATGCCGCAGCAGTTCGAGAATCCCGCCAATGTCGACGTGCACGCGCGCACCACCGCGCAGGAAATCCTGAATGACTTCCCCGAGGGGCTGGATGTGCTGATCACCGGCGTCGGCACCGGCGGCCACCTGACGGGCTGCGCCCGCGTGCTCAAGGACAAGTGGCCGCAGCTCAAGGTTTTTGGCGTGGAGCCGGTGGCCTCGCCGGTGATCTCCGGCGGCGCGCCGGCGCCGCACCCGATCCAGGGCATCGGCGCGGGCTTTATCCCGAAGAACCTCGATACCTCATTGCTCGACGGCGTGATCCAGGTCGATGCCGAGCCCGCGCGCGAGATGGCACGCCGCTGCGCGCGCGAGGAAGGCATCCTGGTCGGCATCTCGTCCGGCGCCACGCTGGCCGCGATCGCGCAGAAGCTGCCCGGGCTGCCGGCCAACGCGCGCGTGCTGGGCTTCAACTACGACACCGGCGAGCGCTACCTGACCGTCGAAGGGTTCCTGCCCGCCTGAGCTGCCAAGGCCGGCCGATGAAAACGTTCATATCGCGAACGGGAGTCTTTCAGCGCGACGACAGGCCGTGCCGCTTGTGCCAGTCCGCCAGCGATTCCTCCGGCCAGGTGTCGCAGTGCACATGGCCTTTGCCCTTGGGCACGTCGACCCAGGGCGCGACCGATTCCAGCGAGGCCTCCACCACCTCCGGCGGGCGCGGCAGCGGCGTGTCGATAGCCGATGCATGCGGATACACCAGCTCCGGCCAGCGCGGGTCCCAAAGCCACAGCGCGCTGCCGCATTTCACGCAGAAATGGCGCTGCGCCGGCGAGCGCCGCGCGCGCTTGCCGGGTTCGCGCAGCACGGCGTGGTAAATGCCCAGGTGCTTGCGCCCGCGCACGCGCAGCGTGGCCGCGTCGCCGCCGATGTTGATCGCGTAGCCCCCACCGCCGGCCGTCTTGCGGCAGATCGAGCAATGGCAATGCATATACGGACTAGGTGAGTCGGATTCAAGCGAGAAGTGGATCGCGCCGCAATGGCAGGAGCCGTCGAGATGCATGGTGTGGGCCTTTGCACGGTGGCGTTCAGGACAGTCCATTGACTGTAGAAAACCCCCGGCAAAGTGCCAAGGCGGCGGTGATGGCTAAAGCGCCTTGCGGAATGTCAGGTTGATGCGCAGCCGCCCCAGCAGCGGATGGTCGCCGTCGGCCAGCGGCGCCACGCCGTGGAAGGCCAGCCGCGACGGCCCGCCCCACACCACCACGTCGCCATGCGCCAGCCGCACCCGCTGCGGGCGGTCGGCGCGGCGCATGCCGCCGAACAGGAACACCGCGGGCAGTCCCAGCGAGACCGAAACGATGGGCGCGCTGAAATCGCGCTCGTCGCGGTCCTGGTGCAGCGAGAGCCGGGTGCCCGGCTCGTAGCGATTGATGAGGCAGGCATCCGGTTCGAAACCGGCAAAACCCGCTTGCGCCGCGGCAGTGGTGGCCAGCTTCCGGAAGCTCGCCGGCATCTCCGGCCACGGCTTTCCGTTCAGCGGATCGACGGGGTCATAGCGATAGCCACGCGCATCGGAGACCCAGCCGACCGTGCCGCAGTTGACCATCGCCACCGACATTGTCAGCCCGCCGGGGGTGATCATGTGCCGCCAGGGCGCAAGCGCGATGATGGCCTGGACGTCGGCCAGCAGCACTTCGGCATCCGCACGGGCCAGGCCGCGCAGGACTACGGCGCCGTCGGCGAGGGGTTCGATGGCGGGGCTGGCGGGGCCGTTCGGTGGCAGGTCGTCGAACAGGTCGAAAGTCATGGGTGGAGGTTTACGGAAGCCTTGGCGCGGTCAGGCAACCGTCAGTTCCAGCCGCTTCCCCAGCGCCCGGAATGCAGCCTCGATCGTATCGATCTTGGTCGCATGGTCCAGGTTGACGATACGTTGCACCTCTTGCTTGCGCGTATTCAGCCGGCGCGCCAGTTCCGCCTGCGTCACGCCCTGCGCGATCATCTCGTTAAGCAGGAGCACCTTCGCCGACACGCTGGCCGGCAGTTCAACCAGATGCTGGCCGCGTTTTGCCTTCGACGGCAGTGGCACCGGGCGGCCATCTTCGAAATAGAACTCCATGGCCGTGGCGAGCGCATCGGCGGCCATCTCGCGGGCCTGCTCGATGGTGTCGCCGCTGGTCAGGGCTTCGGGGATATCGGGAAACGACGCAGCAAAGCCACCGTCGTCCGGGACGATGTTGGCAGGGAAACGCAGCATATTGGGACTCCTTTGACGACAAGGGCAAGTTGGGGCGTGAGATGGAAGACTCATGACAGGCCGAGTTGCTTGAGAATCGACTTGCGCAACCCCTCCCGGATCTCGTGGCTGGGATGCCGTGGCAGCGTGGTCTTCCTGCCATTGAGATACACCCTCACATGCTTCGCGCCTTCACTGAAGGTGGCGCCCTGTCCGGCGAGCCATCGCCGGAATTCACTCTGCTTCACCCGAATTCTTCTGCACCTCAGGGAAAGTCAAGGGTAAGCAAAAATGTTTACTGATTCTAGCAGCAATCCGTTAAATCTGGTTGCAGGATTGTGAGCGAAATACATGAATCGCCCTGCCGCTGACATAACAAAGGCCGCCCGTCGGGCGGCCTTGCATTCTCCGTGGCGCAATCAACACTCGCTATGCAGCGCGAACTCAGGCAAACGTATCGATCTCGCCACGCCCAAGCACACGCGCGGGACGCACCGTCGTACTGGCCCCTGCCGCCGGCTCAACAGCCGCCAGCGTGCCGCTACCAAAGCCGGTTTGCCCGCGCCCATTCCCCGGTGCCTGCTGTTGCTGCCCGTTCCCATTGCCCGCCTGGCTGGCAAAGCCGTCTGCGCCCACCGAGGTCTGGCCAAGCTGGATGCCGTTTTCCGACAGCGCGGTGCGCAGGTGCGGCAGCGCCGCTTCCACCGCGGCGCGCACGGCCTGGTGGGGTGAGACGAACTGGGCCTGGGCCTGGTCGTTGACCACGTTGAGCACGACCTTGAGCGGCCCGAGGTCGGGCGGGTTCAGCTGCAGTTCGGCGCTTTGCTGGCCTTGCGTGCTCATGCGGATCATCTGCTGGCCGAGGGCCTGCGGCCACTGGCTGTCGTACAGCGGCGGGGTGACCACGGGACGGGCGGCCGCAGCGGCTGCAGTAGCCGACGGGGTAGCCTGGCCGGCCAGCGCGGCGGCCACGGCTGGTGTGTTGTCGGGGCTGGCCGCGGTAGCCTCGCCGGTGCGGGCGGCAGCCTGTGCGGCGGCGAACGGCGTTGCCACGGGCCTGGCATCCGCCGTGCCGGGGTTGGCGGCGAGCGGATCGGCGCGGTGCCGGGCGATGCCGCTTTCCGGGCGATTGCCCGATCCGCCGGCAGACTGGCCGCTGGCGTCCTGCTGCTGGACGGCCAGCACGTCGCCCGGGATGGCCTGCGCCGTGCCGGCCTTGCCGTCGGTACCTGCGCTGGCGCTGGCCTGCATCGCGGCGCGCTGGGATGCGATGGTGGCCAGCGTGTCGGCAACCGAAGGCTGTGCGGGCCGGGCTTCGGTGGTGACGACCTGCAGCGTGTCCGGCAGCGGCGTGGCGGCCGCCGGCATGGCCTCGGCCTGGGCATCTGCCGTGGCCGGCTGCGCGGCATTTGCCAGTGCCGCCTGCAGTGCGGCGGCGCCGGTGTCGGCAACGCCGGCGAGGGCGGAACCCGCCGCGCCGGCCGGCGCGGCAGCGGGGCTGGCCGGGGCTGCGGCGGGAAGCATCAGTGCCAGGGCCGCTGCGGCAGCGGCTGCGGCATCCGTCGGCGTGGCCGCCGCGGTGTCATCCTGGTCCTGGTTTTCATCCTTGTGGCCGGCCGCGGGCTTCTTGCCGGCCGCGGCGGCTGGCTGCGGCTTGCCGGCGTCGGCCTGCGCCGCGGGCTGGCGCGATGCGGGCTGGTCGCGCGCGTCGGTTTCCCCGGCCGGCGGCGCGGGCGCCTTGCTGCTTTCGCGGGCGCGCGACAGCGCGTCGCCGAATCCGCTCGCGGTTGCGTCGGCGCTGGCGCGCCTGGCGCCCTCGACCGCATTGGCGGCGCTGCTGACAATCTGGCTGATATCGATCATGGAGTTGGCTACGGGGGTGGCCTGGGTCAGGCTTCGCTGAGACGGCTGGCCGTGCTGCGGGCCAGGCGGGCTGCGTATTCGTCGTTGGCGCGCTGTTCGCGGCGCGCGGCAACCTGGTCTTCCTTCGCTTCGGCGCGCGCGATCAGCGTGTCGAAGGAGTTCAGGCGGCGCTTCTGGTGCTGCCAGTGGTTGCGCCCTGCCAGCAGGTCGGCTTCGGCCTTGGCCAGCGCCGCGCCCTGCTGGCGGATGGCATGGTCGAGCGAATCGAGAAAGCGCGAGAAGTCCTGCCAGCGGCTGGAGGTCATGCCTTCGGCGGCCACCACCTGCATGCGCGCGCGGTACTCATGGCGGTACTCGGTGAGCTGGTTGAGCTGCTGCTCAGCCTGCGTGCGCAGTCCCTGCAGCCTGCCCAGCTCGCGCGCGGCGGCATCGGTATCGTTCTGGGCGAGGTCAGCCAGCGTATTAAGCGGTGAATGCTTGAGCATGTTCACTCCTGTCGAAGAGGCTGTGAAGCTGGGCGATGGCGTCGTCGTAGCCGGCGCGCTCGTGGATGTCTTGCTGCAGGAAGGCTTCCATGCGCGGGTGCAGGCGCATCGCCAGGTCCAGCTCCGGGTCGTTGCCCGGCACATAGGCGCCTACGCTGATCAGGTCGCGGTTGCGCTGGTAGCGCGACATCAGCTGCTTGAAGCGACGCACCGAGCCGAACTGCTCATTCGGGATCAGCGCGGTCATGGCGCGGCTGATTGATGCTTCCACGTCGATGGCCGGGTAGTGGCCGGATTCGGCCAGGCTGCGCGACAGTACGATATGGCCGTCCAGGATGGCGCGCGCGGAATCGGCGATCGGGTCCTGCTGGTCGTCGCCTTCGGTCAGCACCGTGTAGAACGCCGTGATCGAGCCGCCGCCTTCGGGGCCGTTGCCGGTGCGCTCGACCAGCGTCGGCAGCTTGGCAAAGACCGAGGGCGGATAGCCCTTGGTGGCCGGCGGCTCGCCGATGGCCAGCGCGATCTCGCGCTGCGCCATGGCGTAGCGCGTCAGCGAGTCCATGATCAGCAGCACATGCTGGCCCTGGTCGCGGAAATACTCGGCCAGCCGCGTCGCATAGGCCGCGCCCTGCATGCGCAGCAGCGGCGAGGTATCGGCCGGCGCGGCCACCACGACCGAACGTGCGCGGCCCTCGGGGCCAAGGATGTTCTCGATGAACTCCTTCACTTCGCGGCCGCGTTCGCCGATCAGGCCGACCACGATCACGTCGGCGCTGGTATAGCGCGCCATCATGCCGAGCAGCACGCTCTTGCCCACGCCCGAGCCCGCGAACAGTCCCATGCGCTGGCCGCGTCCTACCGTCAGCATGCCGTTGATGGCGCGCACGCCGGTATCGAGCACAGTCTCGATCGGCGCGCGCATCAGCGGGTTGATCTGCTCGCCGGCCAGCGGCACCTCCATGGCGGCGGTGATCGGGCCCAGCCCGTCGAGCGGGCGGCCCGCGGCATCCAGCACGCGGCCCAGCAGGCCGGCGCCAACCGGCAGGCGCTTGGAGCCCGGCTCGCGCGGCGTGGTGATGCCGGCCGGCTGCGGCGATGGTTCCAGCGGGTAGACGCGCGCGCCCGGCAGCAAGCCCACCACATCGGATTGCGGCATCAGGTAGAGCCGGTCGGCGCCAAAGCCCACCACTTCCGCTTCCGCGGTGCGCGGGGCATTGCTGTCGGTGGTGAACTGCCCGGCGGGCAGCTCGATCAGGCAGTCGCTGCCCACCGGCAGGCGCAGGCCCACGGCTTCCAGCACCAGGCCCGCGGCGCGCGTCAGGCGGCCGCAGCTGCGTTTGCTGTCGAGCCCGGCGATGCCGGCCGCGGCGCTGTCCAGCGCGCCGATCCAGCGTTGCGCGTGGGCCAGCGCGGAATCCGGCGCGGGCGTGGCTTGCTCGGCGGCATCAGGCATGTGGCGGCTCCCATGGATCGTCGCGGCCCAGCGCCTTGACCACGCGGGTCCAGCGCGTAGGCAGCGTGGCATCGCGCTCGCCGCTGGCGGCGCTGGCGATGCAGCCGCCGCGCGCCACCGACGGGTCGGCGCGCACGGTCCAGCCGGCGGCCGCCAGTTCGCCATGCAGGTGGGTTTCCACCAGCGCCACGTCGTCGGGATGCAGCAGCAGGCTGGGCGATCCGCACAGCGCGGGTTCGCTGGTCAGCAGCTCGCGCACGGCCGGCAGCAGCACCGCGGGGTCGTTTGCCAGGGCGGTGCGCACCAGCTGGCGCGCCACGTCGAGCGCCAGCGACACCAGCGCGCGCGCGACCTGGTCGTCTACGCCGCCGAGCGCGCTGCGGAAGTTGGTGGCCAGCGCCTGCAGCTGCGTGGCCTCGTTGCGTGCGGCTTCCAGGCCGCGGGCGTAGCCTTCGCGGTGGCCGTCGCCGTAGCCCTGGGTTTGCCCCTGGGTGTAGCCCTGGGCATAGCCTTCCTTGCGCGCGCCTTCGCGCATCGCGTCGAGCGCCTCGAAATCGATCGGCGGCGGTGCGGGCTCGGATGGCATGGCGGCCAGGGCTTCGGGCGGCTCGCTTTCGCGGGGATCGAGCGAGCCCATCTGCCAGCGCTGCCAGCCGGCCGCGCCGCCACGCGCGCGGCGCGGGGGCTCGAACGGCGCAAAGCCGCCAGGATCGGCGGCCGCGCCGTTGCCGGCAAGGGAAGTGAGCGGGTCGCCGCGCGGCGCGCGGCGTGCGGCCTGGCCGCGCTCAGGGTTTGCCTCAGACATAGGCATCGTCGCCTCCGCCGATCTGCACTTCGCCCGCATCCGCCAGGCGCCTTACCACCTGCAGGATGGCCTTCTGCTCGGCCTCGACCTGCGACACGCGCACCGGGCCCAGCGCGTCCAGGTCCTCGCGCAGCATCTCGCCGGCGCGGGTGGACATATTGCGAATGAACTTGTCGCGCAGTTCCTGCGGCGCGCCCTTGAGCGCGACGATGAGCGACTCGGTGGCGATTTCCTTGAGCACGCGCTGGATGCCGCGGTCGTCGACCTCGAGCAGGTTCTCGAACAGGAACATCTCGTCGATGATCTTCTGCGCCAGGTCGCCGTCGTGCAGGCGCACGCCGTCGATCACAGCCTCTTCGTGCGCGGTGCTCATCAGGTTGATGATCTCGGCCGCGGTGCGCACGCCGCCCATGCGGCTGCGCTTCAGGCTCTGGCCCGCCAGCAGCTTGGTCAGCACGTCGGTCAGTTCCTGCAGCGCGCCCGGCTGCACGCCGCCGAAGGTGGCGATACGCAGGATCACGTCGTTGCGCAGGCGGTCGGTGAACAGCGCCAGCACCTCGGACGACTTCTGGCGGTCCAGGTGGATCAGGATGGTGGCGATGATCTGCGGATGCTCGTCGCGGATCAGCTCGGCAATGGCCGTGGCGTCCATCCAGTTCAGCGAATCGATGCCGCCGCCCGGATCGCGCGACTCCAGGATGTCTTCGATCACCGACTGGGCGCGTTCCTCGCCCAGCGCCTTGTTCAGCACGCTGCGGATAAAGGCATTGGAATCGACGTTCAGGGCCAGGTACTGCTCGGTCTCGGTGCGGAACTCGCCCAGCACCTCGGCCATTTCCTCGCGGGTGACCGAGCTGAGCGTGGCCATGGCCGAGCCCAGCTCCTGCACTTCGCGCTGCGACAGGTGCCTGAACACCTCGGCCGCGGCATCCTCGCCGATCGCCATCATCAGGACGGCGCTCTTTTGCAGGCCGGATTCGGAGATGCCCTTAGCGGTTGTCATTGGCAATCCAGTTCTTGATCACGCTGGCGACCAGGCGCGGGTCGCGCTGTGCGGCGTCGCGCACCAGCGCGAGGTCGCTTTCATACTTGGCGGCAAGCCGCAGGATTTCCGGGTTGGCGGGCTCGTCCGGCGGCAGCAGCACTGCCTCGGTCTCGTCCCTGGGTTCCGGCGCCGGCAGCGGCGGCGAGGTGTAGCGGCGCAGGACCGGGCGCGCCACCTTGAACCACACGAACAGCGCCAGCAGTGCCAGCAGCAGGTAGCCCGCAAGGGTCTTGCCCAGCTCGATCATGTCGGGCTGCTTCCACAGCGGCACCTCGGGCGCGGCCTTCTCGCGCTCGGCGGTGAACGGGCTGTTGACCACGTTGATGGAGTCGCCGCGGTCGGCCGAGAACCCCATCGCCTCCTTGGTCAGGTTCTGGATCTGCGCCAGCAGTGCCGGCGGCAGCGGTTCGGCCACGAGCTTGCCCTTGGCATCGGCCTGCTGACGGTAGTTGACCACCACCGCCACCGACAGGCGGCGCACGCCGCCCGGTGCCTGCTGCACGTGGCGCACGGAGCGGTCCAGTTCGTAGTTGACGGTGGAGTCGCGGCGATTGCTGCCGGGGCCGCTGGAAGCGGTGGCATTGGCGACCTGGGCGCCCTGACCTGGCTGGGCAGCTTGCCCCGGCTGTCCCGGTTGCCCGGCAGCCGGAGCACCGGCCTGTCCCGGCGCCTGGCCCGCACGCGGCGTCTGCGGCGTGGTCACGGGCGCGGCGGCGGCAGCCGGCGGCTGGTTCGACAGCGCCCCGGGCACGCCGCCCGGCGGCGTGACACCCTGCTGGGTCGACTCGCTGGTCTGCTGGCTGCGGATCGCCGAGCGGGTCGGGTCCTGGTTGGGCTTGTAGCTCTCGTCGGTGTGCTCGACGATGGAGAAGTCGACGTCGGCGGTCACCTGTGCGCGCACGTTGTCCTTGCCGACGATCGGCGTCAGGATCGCTTCGATGCGCTTCAGGTAGTTCTGCTCCAGCGCCTGGACGTACTTGAGCTGGGTCGCGTCGAGCATGCGCTCGTTGCCGGTGTTCGACAGCAGGTTGCCGTGCTGGTCGACGATCGAGATCGACTTGGGCGTCAGCTCCGGCACGCTCGACGACACCAGGTGGCTGATCGCAGCGACCTGGCCTTCATCGATGGCGCGGCCCGGGTAAAGCTGCAGCACGATCGACGCGGTCGGCTTCTGGCGCTCGCGCACGAACAGCGTCGGCTTGGGGATGGCCAGGTGCACGCGGGCGGACTGCACCGCGGCGATGGACTCGATCGAGCGCGCCAGCTCGCCTTCCAGCCCGCGCTGGTAGTTGACCTGCTCGGCAAACTGGCTGATGCCGAATTTCTGGTTGTCCATCAGCTCCATGCCGGCCGTGCCGCTCTTGGGCAGGCCCTGCGATGCCAGGCGCAGGCGCGTCTCATGCACCTTCTCGGCCGGCACCATGACCGCGCCGCCGCCTTCGGCGAACTTGTACGGCACGTTCATCTGCTGCAGCGACTGCAGCACCGCGCCGCCATCGCGCTCGGACAGGTTGCTGTACAGCACCTTGTAGTCCGGGCTGCGCGACCACAGCACGCCCACCGCGATGGCCGCGGCCAGGGCGGCGCCGGCCAGCATCAGCGGCAGCTTCGGGTTGGCCTTCAGGCGCTCGATCACTTCTGCCGGGCGCCCGGGCAGTGCCACGGTCGCGGTCATGCGCGTGCTCCGGATCCGGCGCCGCGATGCTGGCGACGGCACGGGCGATGCTGACCGCCTTGGTCGTCGGCGCGGCTCACGGCACGGCTCACATTACGCTGCAGAGAAAACACGCGTACTCCCGAATCGATGATTGTCTGGTGATTTCCGGAGCCAGCGCAGGACGACCGCCCGCGCTCTTCCGGCACGGTGGCAATGATCGGCCAGACTTGAGCCTGACAATCCGGCGAATAGACGCGGTTTTTTGTCCGATTTCGGCCCATGGGAGGGCGGAGACGGCGGGTACTCTGCGGGGGCTGAAACTGGGTGCGAACCGCCTGAGGCCCGCCTGCCGGCAGGCTGCTCTGTGATGCAAGGGCGCGCCACAAGACGAACTCTGCCGGTGGACCGGCATACGACGAGCCAAATGACCACTATCTCTTCCATCGAGGGCATGCTGCAGCAACTGCGCGGGATGTCCCAGGTTGCCTCGGGCAACAGTGCCAGCCAGTCCGCCGCGCCGGTCGGCGGCGGCTTTGCCGGCGAGCTGCAGCGCTCGCTGGGCCGCATCAACGCCGCGCAGGAACGCGCCTACGGCCAGGCCGAGGCGTTCGAGCTGGGCAAGCCCGGCGTGGCGCTCAATGATGTGATGGTCGACCTGCAGAAGGCCAATGTGTCGTTCCAGACCGGGGTGCAGGTGCGGAACCGGCTGGTGGCGGCTTACCAGGAAATGATGAATATGGCGGTGTAAAGCCCACCGGCCTGCCCTGAACGCAAAGAGCCCCTGGCGCGCGCAAGCGGCCAGGGGCTCTTGTCGTCAGGAAGGCCTGCCGGTTCAGGCCTGCGCTTCAGCGCCTGCGGCCCTGCCCGCTTCAAGGTGGTAGATCCACGCCAGCAGTTCCGCCACGGCCACATAGAGCTGCGGCGGCACGTGGCTGTCCAGGTCGACCTGCATCAGCAGATTCACCAGGGTGGGCGAATCGTGGATATAGACGCCCGCTTCGCGCGCGCGGGCGATGATGGCTTCGGCCACCACGCCATAGCCCTTGGCGACCACGCGCGGGGCCCTGTCGCTGTGCTGGTAGGACAGCGCGATCGCCGCGCCGCGGTCTTGCGCCGCTTCGCTCATCGCGCCGCTCCTACCGTCATGTTGTCCTGGGTCTGCACGCTCAGGCGCTGCAGCACGATGCCCTGCGCCTCGAGCTGGTTGCGCAGCAGCGGCCGTGCCGCGATGAAACGCGCCGCGACATCGGTCTCAGGCGTTGCCACGCGGGCGTCGAGCCCCGCCGGTCCCAGTGTCAGCACCGCTTCGACGATGCCGAGGCTCGGCAATTGCAGCCGCAGGCGGCTGGACCATGGCCGGGCGCTGTCGTCATGGGCCTGCGCTGCGCCATCCGCGTCGGGGCGTAGCAACTCCCACTCCATCGGCACGCCGGGCCAGGCTTCGCCGGCAAAGCGGAACTGCTGCGTGGCGAGCAATTCCAGCTGCTGGCGGACCACGCCTTCGGTTGCCGGATGGATGGCCGGGCCGGCTGCCGAGGCCTGCTTGCCGGCGTCTGCCGAGGCGGTGTCCGGCAGGCCAGCGGCGGCGCGCGCCGCGTGGGGGATGAGGCTGTCCGGCGCTGCAGCGCGCGCGCCAGCCTCCGCGGTGCTCTGGTAGGCCTGCGTGGCCAGCGCCGCGGCGGACTGGCGTTGGGCCCCCGGTTCGGCAGCGGCTTCGCGGCTGTAGGCCGCCGTGGTGGCGGCGCCTTGCCGCAGCGCCTGTTCCGCCGCCGCATGGCTGTGGGCCACGCGCGGATTGCCGGCCGAGGCCAGCGCTTCAGCCAGCACCTGCGAGGCCGGAATCAGCGGCGGCGCTGAGGGCCGCCCCGGCTCTGCCGCTGCGGCACCGCCGGTATAGGTCAGCAGCGCAGACGGCAGCGTGGTTGCGGCGGCCTGCGCAGTGCCGCCTGGGGCAGCCGCCCGGGCCGGCACCGGTACTTGCGCCTGCGGCTCCTGGCGGATGCCGGGCAACGCGCGTGCGCCGGCAACCCACTGTGCAAGGTGCGATTCGTAGAACAGGCCGCTCTGCCCAACCGTGTTGGCAAGCGCCGACGCCGCAGCCTGCGCCGACGCTGGCGTGGGCGCGGCGGCCAGCAGCGGGCCGGCGCTGCGCACCGGCTGGGCCTCGGTACCGTCCATCACCGCCAGGATGGCCCGCGCCGCCGCGCTCAGCGATTCCTGCGTCGAAGTGCCCGGCAGCAAGGTAGCCTGGCCTGCCAAGGCGTTGGGGCCGGTGGCGTGCTGGCTGTGGCGGATCGCCTGGCCGGTGGAGCTCTGGACATTCGACTCGGTGGCCTCGGGCACGGGCTGCAGCGCCGCCAGCTTGTCGATGGCAAGCGCCGTGCGCAGCGGTTGTGGGTCCGGGGCCTGACCGGGTGCCAGGCCTGGAGGCAGATGGATGCCGGTCATACGGGTCGCGTGAATGCAGACGGCGGGCTTTCCGGCCCGCCGCGGGGAGTAGCGCAGCGGTCAGGCTGCGTCAGGCGGTGGCGCCGTAGGCGGCGGACAGTTCGATCTGGCGGCGCGAGCTGGTCAGCATGTCGCCGAGCTTCTTCAGCTGCGGCATGGCCAGGTCGCGGATGCGGGCATCGTAAGTGAGGATGCGGTCCAGCAACTGGTAGCGGCGCATGCGTTCCGCATCGGAGAACGGTGCCTCGTGGTCCATCTGCCGCAGGCGGTCCACCAGGGCCAGGTAGCCCTGCTGCAGCGCGGTGACGGTGTCCCAGTCAGCCGCCTGGGCGGCCTCGTGCATCCGTGCGGACAGCGCGAGGATTTCCTCGTAGCAGTCCACGATCGGGAAAAACTCGGGAAGGGAAGCCATGTCAGTTGTCCTGTAAGGCGGGTTGCCGATCCGCGGCCGTGTCGTCGATCTGCGCCCAGGCCGAAGCCAGGCTTTCGAGCAGCGTGTCGACTTCGGCCAGCAGGGCCGCGTCGCTGCGCAGGTTGGCCAGCATCAGCCGGCGCACCATATATTCGTACAGGGATTCGAGGTTGGCGGAGATCTCGCCGCCAACCTCATGGTCAAGCACGGCGCGCAGGCCGTTATCGATGATGTCGATGGCTTTGGAGATGGCGTTGCCGCGTTCGATGACGTTGCCGCCCTCCAGGTGGAACTTCGCCCGCGCAATGGCTGCGCGCGCGCCGTCGTACAGCATGGCGATCAGCTTGTGCGGGCTGGCGCTCATGGCGCCGGTCTGGACGCCGACCTGGGCGTAGGCGTTGGCGGATGCGCGGGCGAACATGGTTGGGTTCCTTCAGGCTGTGGTGTGCGGCGGGACGGTTACTTCTTGGTGCTGTTGTTCAGCGCATTGAACTGTTGCGTCAGGTAGCTGCTGGTACGGTTCATCTGCGCTACCACCAGGTCCAGTTGCGTGAACTGGGCCTTGTATCGAGCCACCGTGGCAGTAACGCGGTCCTGGACGCGGTCATAGTCGTCTTCCAGGTCCTTCAGCGTCTTGGTGATGCCATCCTGAGCCACCTTCAGCGCGCCATCGGTCTTGCTCAGGCCCTCGATATAGGTGCTGGCGCGCTTGCCGATGCCGCCGTCGCCGGTGGTGCTGGAAAACAGGGACGTGACGCCACCCAGGTCTTCGTTTATCGCCTTGGTCAGCTTGGTGTCGTCCAGCTTCATCGTGCCGTCTTTGTCGAACGAGATGCCGACGTCGATCAGCGTGATCGTGCCGCCGTTGCCGTCATCCATGGCACCGCCCAGCATTGAACGCAGGCTGGACTGGATCGAGCGCAGCGTGCCGTCGCCGGTCAATGCCGCGGACGTACCGGCCTTCGTATCGAATGCCGTCAGCGACTTGGCGGAACTCTGAATGTTGTTGTAGGCGGTGACAAAAGCCTGGACGGCGGCCTTGATTGCGACGTTGTCGCGGGTCACCACCAGCGATGTCGTGCCTGGCTTGACAAGGTTCATGGTCACGCCCTGCGCTGCGTCCACCACTGAATTGCTCTGGCTGACCACGTCGATGCCGTTGATCGTCAGCGTCGCATTGGCAGGCGGCACCTTCTGTTCCATCTTGTTGGCGGCGGGCGCCGCGGCCGGGTCGAACGCAACCACGTTGTTCAGTGCCGCATCGGTCGACGACACCCGCATGGTGGCTTGCGTTCCGGTCTTGTCCGACGTCAATACCAGGCGGTAAGGGCTGGCGCTGCCGTCATTGACGATGCTGGCCGTCACGCCGATGCTGGCCTTGTTGATGGCATCGCGCATTCCTTCGAGCGAAGAATCCGCGGGGATGGTGACCTTCTTGGTGCTAGTGGCGGCGCCACCGGTGGCCAGCGCTTCGCCGAAGTCGAACACGAGCTCGCCGCCACCGATCGCGGCCTTCTGGTCGGCAACGTTGCTGCTCACCAGCGACTGCGCGGTGGCCAGCGTGTTGACAGTAATGCTGTAGCTGCCAGGCACGGCGTTGGCAGCGGTGGTGACGTTCATCACGTCCGTGGTGCCGATGCTGGCCTTTACTGCGCCGAAGGTGGCAGCATCGGACAGCTTCTTCGCCGCGCCCTGGTAGGCGTCCAGCACGCTCTGCACCTGACTGTAGGCCGACAACTTGGTCTGGTAGCTCTTGGCCTGCGCATTGATGGCGTCAAGCGGTGCCTGCTCGGCCTTCTGCAGCTGGTCCAGCAGGTCGCTCAGTTGCAGGTTGGAACCGATGCCGATGGAGGAGATCGTTGCCATATTATTGTCTCGTCTTCAACTGATATTCAGGGCTCAGGCCGCGTGGTTGATGAACAACCCCTGCAGCTTGTCGATGGCGCGGGCAATGCGCAGCACCTCTTCGGTGGGCATCTGCCGGATCAGGTCGCCGGTTTCCTTGTCGATCACCTTGGTGATGACGCGGTGCGTGGTATCGTCGATCTCGAAGCGCAGGCCGATGGTGGTGGTCTTGAGCGCGTCGACCAGCTCGCCGATGGCGGCGCTGGTTTCCAATCCCTGTGCGGCTTCTGTGTGGTCGCTGGCCACGGCACGATCCTGTCGCTGCGTAGCATGGCTGGCCATGGTGGTGGCGCCGCCAGATGGCATGGCAACGGCTAAGCCTTCGGCTGGCATCCGCACGGTAAAGGGGTTCACTGTCGGGGGAGGCGCCATCGAATACTCCGTCCGGGTTGGCAGGGTTCAGTTCCAGGAGAAACGCTTTGCAGGCAGTCGGGCTGCCTGCGAAATGCTCCTCGGGCAAAAAGGCCGGGCCTTGCGGCCCAGCCTTCCTGCGCCATTCGCCGATGCGATTAACGCAGCAGCGACAGCACGCCTTGGGTGGTCTGGTTGGCTTGCGCCAGGACCGACGTACCAGCCTGTTGCAGGATGTTCGCGCGGGTCATGTTCGACACTTCCGTTGCGTAGTCGGCGTCCTGGATGCGCGAGCGCGACGAGGACAGGTTGGTCACGGTGGTGCCCAGGTTCGAGATGACGGAGTCAAAACGGTTCTGGACGGCACCCAGCGAGCTGCGCAGGTCGTCGACTTGCTTCAGCGCGGCGTCGATCTTCTTCAGTGCGTTGCCGGTGGGAACGCCCGTGAATTCGGCCGTGGGGGTGGCGCCGCTCAGGGAGATCGTGCCAACGGCCACGTTGAGGGTGCCGGCGGCACCGCCGTCGGCCAGGGTGCCGGCAGCGACGTAGTTCTTGCCCTGGACGGTGACGTAGCCCGTGGCTACGCCTGCAGCATTGTTGGCAACACGCACTACCTGGTCTTGCAGAGTGACGGGGCCGGCGATGCCATTGGCGGTGTCGTCGAATGCGACATCAGCTTCGTTGAGCTTCACGGCGCCGGTGGCACGATCAACCGAAGCAGCAAAGTAGTCGTCACCAGCCTTCACGACGAACTGGCCAGAGTTCGCGCCGGCAGCCGTCTTGACTTCGTGCAGTTCGAGGTCCGCTGCGGCGAAGGTCTTGCCGGTTGCGGCGTTGATCTTGGTGACGTCGCCCGCAGCGAAGCTCACGTTGAACGAACCGGTACCAGCGGCAGCGTTGATCGTGGTGATCTTCGGGCCGACGTCCAGCGAGTTCTTGGCCACCGAGAAGCCGCTCAGGCCCAGCGTGGTCCTGTCGATCTGCTTCAGATCGATGGAGATGGTCTCGCCGTCGTTGGCGCCAACCTGGACGGACAGCTTGTTGCTGCCGGCCAGAACCTTGACGCCGTTGAAGTCGGTCTGTTGCGACGTACGGTCGATTTCAGACAGGCGCTGGTTGATTTCATCCTGAATCGACTTCAGGTCGGACGAGGAGTTCGAACCCGTGGCCGCCTGGACCGACAGTTCACGAATACGTTGCAGGTTGTTGTTGACTTCGGTCAGCGCGCCTTCCGTCGTTTGTGCCAGCGAGATGCCGTCGTTGGCGTTGCGCTGGGCTTGCGTCAGGCCGCGGATGTTCGAGGTAAAGCGGTTGGCGATGGCCTGGCCGGCGGCGTCGTCCTTGGCGCTGTTGATGCGCAGGCCCGACGACAGGCGCTGGATCGCCGTGTTCAGCGACGATTGCGACGTGTTCATGTTGTTCTGAGTCATCAGAGACAACGAATTGGTGTTAATGACTTGCGCCATGGTACGACTCCTATATGCAAAGTTTTGGGCATTCCGGCTAGTGCCGTAACGTTGGCGGCCTGCTTTGCAGGGCGTAGAGTGCCTCCGTTGCTTGGGTTATCGACCGGGCAAGAGAAAGGTTTAGAGTGATCTCCGCGATAGTTTCGCGGGGTGCCGGCAGGGCGGGCTGAGGCGCCGCGCGGCAGGGCCGGAAGGCGTGTGGGGCAGGCGTTGGCCTAGCGGCGCTTGCTGGTGCGGGGGACGTAGATCGGCAGGAAGTCCGGCTCCGGGGCCGGATCCGGTGCCACCGCCGGCGTCTCCGGCGCATTGGCCAGCGTGACCAGGCAGATGGCCCGCTTGTAGACCACCGTGGGCCGGATGTCGTCCGGCTGCCGGCCAAGCAGCACCACGTAGTCGTCTGACGCCAGGATGAGACCCTGCAGCCGGGCGCCGGTGGACAGGTGGACGATCACCGGGGCCTGGCTGGTGCTGTATGCCGCAAATTGCTGGTGCTGCAGTTGTTTCCGGCTGCGTGACTTGGGCCGGGTTTCCTTCTTCTTCACAACGACTCCGGAAGAGCCCGCTAGGGTTCTGGCGGCTGATAACAGTCCGTTGGCCGACGGCTTGGGTGGCAGCGCGGCCAGGGCGGCAGGAGAAACATCCGCTCTCGGTAACGGCGCAGCTGCCGGCGGTTGGCGCTGCCAGAAGAGAAGGGGAGTACTTCAGGGCCGAGAGTAACAAAGTTTTTTCAAGCGTTGACGAACCGCACGCCGTTCCTGAAATAGAGGCTTTGCTCTATAAAAGTTGTTGCTCTCGAAGCCCTGGTATTGTACTCGATTGTGCGCGGCCACTGCGGCCAAGCGTCGGGCCGGCAGGGCCCGGTGTGGACTGGGCCCGCGAGGAAATTGCCAGCCCATGCAAAAATGCCCTGATGTACCGTCAGGGCAAAAATCGTCAAAAGTGCGCAATAAATCTCATATCTCCATAAGGGAATCCCCTGATAGAAACGGGATTTACACCTCATGTAAGCGCGTTTATATTCTTGGCAAGAGCTTTTCAGCTCGAGCAGTCCTGGAAAGCCTACGAGCACCCCGCGCGTAGGCTTCTTTTTTTTGCCTGCGTCGTTTGAATCGCGCTCTGTGGCGCTGTGGCTGGTGCGGTTAGTAAAAACCGACCGGCCGTTCGGAATGCCCAGGCAGATTTAACGCCACTTTCGCGCCGCGCAATCCTCCGAAATGGGAGGATTTTTGCCGCCAATTCTCATTTCCGTTCAAGAAGTTCAGCTGAACGCCGATAACCGGCGCAGCCCTTAGCCTGCCGTCGTGGCGGTGCCGCGGGCCACGCGCCGCCGTGCGCGCGCTGCCAGGCCGGCGCCCAGCACCCAGCGCAGCGTCGGTGCCAGCACATGCATGCCCGCGAGTGCTGCCGGGCGCCGTATCGAAGGGCCGTCCAGGTCGAGCTGTTGCCGTGCCCACGGCGGCAGCAATGCGATGCCCGCGTCGGCCATGATCCGCACCGCCGGCTGCAGCAGCGGGTTGGCCACCGGCATCTTCCGCACCAGCCGCACCACTTCGCTGGTGCGTTCGCTAGCCAGCAGCGCAGGCCGCATGGCCTCCAGGTAGGCGGTGACTTCGGCGCGCGAGCGCGGCACGTCGGCCGCGCCCAGCATCTGGGCGATGCGCGCAACCTCGTCGTAGTAGCGATCCTGCTCGGTGCCGCTCAGTGGTCCGACATAGCGCAGGTAGCCAGCCAGGAAGCTTGAGACCTCGGCCACGTGCACCCACGTCAGCAACGCCGGGTCGGAGGCGGCATAGTGCCGCCCGTCCGGGGCCACGCCAACCACGCCGGCATGGATGCGCCGTACGCGCCCGATCAGCGCCATGGCATCGGCACGGCTGCCGTAGGTGGTGCCGGCGATGAACTGCGCGGTGCGCCCCAGGCGCCCCTGCATGTCGGTGCGAAAGCTGGAGTGGTCCCAGACCCCGGCCAGTGCCAGTGGATGCAGTGTCTGCAGCAGCAGCGCACTGACGCCGCCCGCTAGCATTGCCGGAAAGTCGGCATGCACGCGCCAGCAGACCGCGTCGGGCCCGAACAGGCCGGGATCGCCCGGCGGGTTGTCGTAGTCGAGGGTCACGCCGGAATTGCTGCGGGTCAGCGCGCGCACGTGCGCGCCGGCGCGCTCACGCAGCCTGGTGGAGAGATGGTTCAGCGGGCCGCGTCGTGGCTGCGCAGAGCGGCCGGCGGCGGGGTCGGTAAAGCTGGACAAGGCCGGTGCCTGAATGGGGAAGTCAGGGCCAGCATACACGGGATGCGGGGCGATGTGCGCGGGGTCATGCCGCGGCGGTTGCCGCAAAAAGGGCCGGAGCCCCCTTGCGGGAGTCCCGGCCTGTCAATCTCCGGCGTATGCCCCTGCGGCCGCACCGCATGTTGCGGCCGCACATACCCGGAAAGCTGCCTGTTATCGTGGCTGGCGCGGCTTACTTACGGCTGGCGTTGTCCGCCTTGTTGCCCACCCTGTTG
>NZ_JBYTAH010000023.1:0-86422 GCF_058787975.1 Cupriavidus sp. FW305-26 | reverse complement strand
TTCCCGTACCACCCCGGTACGCTCCCGCAATCCTCGCGGGATGCTGGCACGCCACCCGGATTGTCCCCGCCCCGCCACGCCGGGCGCTAGGGAAATCCACTAGTCCGTTCCAACGATTCCCCGCCGCCGCGCCATCACTACGCTGTCACCACAGGCACAGGCACAGCCGGCGCCGGCAATTCCTCTTTACAAGGAGCGAGACTTCAATGAAATCCAGCACAAGACAACTGATACGCGGTGGCCTGCTGCTCACCAGCATGGCCCTGGCGGCGGCATCGTGGGCGAAGGCCACCCCGGAGGAGCTCAAGCAACTGGATGGCCCCCTCACGCCGATGGGCGCCGAGCGCGCCGCCAGCAAGGACGGCGAGGTCCCGGCATGGTCCGGCAAGTGGCTGGGCACGCCGGCGCATGTCAAATACCAGCGCGGCGAACGCTACCCGGACCCGTATGCCGATGAGAAGCCGCTGTTCGTCATCACGGCGCAGAACATGGCGCAGTATGCCGAGCGGCTTAGCGACGGGCAGAAGGCGCTGTTCAAGAAGTATCCCGACACCTTCAAGATGCCGGTGTACCCAAGCCATCGCGATTTCCGCTACGAGGACGCGGTCTACAAGGACATCCGCACCTACGCCACCACCGTCAGCATGACGAGCGATGCCAACGGCCTGAAGGAAGCGGGTCCGCAGGTTCCCTACCCGATTCCGAAAACCGCGATGGAGCTGTTGTGGAACCAGCGTTTCTCGTCGGCCATCGGCACCGAGAAGGCTCAGTTCGACCAGGCCGTGGTGTATCCGAACGGCTCGATCGCGTGGGGGCGCGTCTCGTACAGCATCCTGTCGCCGCGCAACAATGGCAAGTTCGACCCGCGCAGCGCCCTCAACGAGCGCTCCTTCTTCCGCACCGCCACCGACCTGCCGTTGCGTGACCGCGGCCAGGTGATCGTTGGCTACGCGGTCTGGGACCAGGAGGGTTCCGACACCAACCGCACGTGGATCTACAACCCGGGCACGCGGCGGGTGCGCCAGGCGCCGGAATTCGGCTTTGACCAGCCCCAGGGTCCCGGCGGCTTCCGCACCGTGGACGACGACCGCCTCTTCAACGGCTCGGGCGAACGCTACAACTGGAAGATCGTCGGCAAGAAAGAGATCTTCGTCCCGTACCACAATTACAAGCTGCAGAGCACTTCCGTCAAGTACAAGGAGCTGCTCACGAATGGCCATGCCAATCCGGACGCGATGCGCTATGAACCGCATCGGGTATGGGTACTGGAAGCCACGCTCAAGTCCGGTTTCCGGCACCAGTATGCGAAACGCGTGCTGTATCTCGACGAAGACAGCTGGCTGGCCCTGGCGGCCGACAACTACGATGGCCGGGGCCAGTTGTGGCGCACCAATCTCCAGGCCTCGGTGTACGCCTATGATGCACGCCGCTACTATCCGACCACGGTGTTCTACCATGACCTGATTTCGGGTGCCTACATGGCCGACCGCCTGACCAACGAAGGCCCGATGGCAACGCTGAACAACAGCCCGGAATTCAACGAGGCGTTCTTCTCCCCGGACGCCGCGCGCGGGTCGGGTACCTGATCCCATCGTGATATCCGGCCGGGCGCAGCCTTTGGCGCCCGGTCGCGCTCCCCTCCCCGCCCTGAACTGCCCCCAGAAGTCGGAGACGACTTTTGGGGGTTTTTACATGGCAAAGCCCAGCCGCTCCGATTGCAACCCGGGCTGCGCCGAGTGCTTCTACCTCGAAAAGAAGGCCCTGTATCCCGGCGAACGCGAGCGCCGGATGCAGGACGATGTCATGGTCACGTAAGTCCGGAGCGCCATCGAACAAAAATGGGGCATCCGCCGCGGCTCGCGGGGGCATGCCCCATTGGCCAGGAGATCAGAAGTTCAGCGGTCGCTGCGCGGCATCCAGGCCGCCGTCGATGAACACCACGTTGCCATGGATGTAGGCAGCGTGCGGCCCGCACAGGAACGCGATCAGCGCGGCCACCTCTTCAGGCTGGGCGCGGCGCCCAAGCGGCGGCAGGAAATCGCGAATGGCATCGCCATAGCGCGGATCCTTCAGACCGGCCTGCAGCAGCGGCGTTTCCACCGCCCCCGGCGCGACCACGTTGAGGCGCACGCCGGCCTGTCCCCACGCGGCCGCACGTTGCCGCGCGGCCGCCGCCACCGCATGCTTGGAACTGGCATAGGCGATATAGCCAGCCTGGTCCCGGGTGGCTTCCGCCGCCGCGGCGGCCGCCACCATCGTGCACACGCCTGGCTCATCGCCGGCAAGGTAGGCATCACGCAGCGGGCTGCCCTCCCAGGACTGGAGCGTGGCCGAGTTGGACGACACCACCACGGCGCACGGATCCGAGCCCTGGTGCAGCGCCTCGAACAGGCCATCCAGCAGTGCTACCAAGCCGAAGTAGTTGACCGATGCCACCAGCGTTGCGGGTTCGACATGCGGGCCCAGGCCGGCGCAGCAGACCAGCTGGTCGATGCGGCCGCCTGACCGCGACAGTACGGCGTCGATCGCGGCAGCGCGGCCCTGCGGGCTGGACAGGTCGGCAACGATGTCGGCATCGCGCAGGTCGATGCCGATGACCCGGCAGCCGTCGGCGAGCATGCGCTGGCGCACGGCCGCGCCCATACCGGACGCGGCTCCGGTAATGACGACGGTTTTCATGGTGCGAGGTTCCGTGGAGGTTGCCATCAGGCCTCGAACACATGCCGCAGCGCCGGCGGCTCGATATTGCCCGGGTTCAGCTCAAAGATGCGCCGTGCCACGCTGGACGGCCGCACCTGCTCCAAGTCGGTGTAGAACTGCTGGTACCAGTCACGCATCTGGTAGAGGGGCCCGTCGCCTTCGCACAGCAACGGGTTGTCGATGCGGATCTTGCTGTCCCAGATCGCCACGTCCTCGTAGAAGGCCTGTTTGGCCTGCTCCACATAGGCTTGCGCCATGGCACGGTTCTGTTCCTCGGACAGCCCCGGGATCTTCTTCACCAACACGCCGTAGCGCAGCGCGAAGCTGTTGAGGTCGATCGGCACATGGCAGTTGAGCAGGATCGAGTGGATCTGCTGGTCGCCCATCTGTCCGATCATCTCGGTGATGTGGTATGCGGGCCCGAAGTACGTGGACAGCGCCGTCAGCTGCGCATCGCCCGAGAGCCGGGCACTGCGCCCGATCATCAGCTGCGTGGCCTTGTGGTCTTCGAACAGGTTGGCAAAATAGTCCACCGGCGCGCCATGGACCGTGCCGAAATGCGCCATGTCGGAGATATTGTCGACCAGCTCGCGGCAATTGGTGCGGATCAGCATCTCGTCGATGGCCCAGTCCGACCAATCCGAAGAGAAGCAGGCATCGATGCGCGGAATCGCCACCTCGGGGGGTGCCGGGCGGCCTTCGGGATCGTGCCAGATGAAGAGCAGGTGGTTCTGCTCGCAGGTCTCCCAGGCGCCGACGCGGGCCTTGGGCGGCACCCGCTTGCAGTAGGGAATGGACTTGCAGCCGCCGTCGCCGCCCCACTGCCAGCCGTGGAACGGGCAGACCAGGTTGTCGCCCTGCACGGTGCCGGTGCTCAGGTCTGCGCCCATGTGCGGACAGTAGCCGTCGATCACGCGAATCGCGCCGGTCGAGTCGGCAAACGCCGCCAGGCGCCGGCCGAAGATATTCAGCGTGTGCGGCACGCCGTCGCGGTAGCCATCGGCCAGGCCGAGGCAATGCCAGCCGCGCGCGTAGCGGGCCTCGAGCGGGCGTGATTCGATCTTGTAGCCGGTCTTGTAGCCAGTCTGGTTGCCGTCAGCGGTCATGGCGTCTGTCTCCTTGAATTCCCGTGGGACCTTCAAGATAAGAGCGTCTGGCCGGCGGCTCATCGTCCCATCGGACTACTGCAGCGCGGCAATCTTCGTCAGCGCCGGGTCATTGCCCGGGCCATGCACGCAACTGACACCGGCCGGATCGTAGATCCGCGCCACGCAGCCATTGCAGCTGTCACAGGCCGAATGCGCCACCGCGCCGCTGCGCCAGTTGGCGACCAGTGCGGGATCGTGGATCAGCGCGCGCGCCAGCGCGATGCAGTCGAAGCCCTCTTCCATCAGCTGCGCGACATTGCCGATCGACTTGACGCCGCCGATATAGGCCAGCGGCATGCGCACCGCCCGCCGCACCACGCGCGACGCCTCCAGGAAGTACAGCTCGCGAAAGGCCAGCGCGCGCGGCGTGCGCTTCTCCAGCATGGTGATGCCGAAGCGCGCCACCGCGGTCGGTGCGGCGGCCTTCATCTGCGCCGTGGGCATGGGGCTGCCGAACAGCGCCCACGGGCTCTCGACGTTGCGCCCGCCGCTGAGGGTCAGCAGGTCGGCGCCTTCCGCCTCCAGCAGGCGCGCGCTCACGGCGGAATCCGCGGGTTCGTTGCCGCCCGGCACGCCGTCGCTGACGCTCAGCTTGCAGCAGACCGCCAGCTCGGCGCCGACCGCGTCCTTCACCTGGCGCAGTACCGCGGCCGGAAAGCGGGTGCGGTTCTCCACGCTGCCGCCGAACGCATCGCGCCGACGGTTGCTCAGCGGCGACAGGAACTGGTTGAGCAGGTAGCCGTGCCCCATGTGGATTTCCACCGCGTCGAAGCCGGCTTCGCGCGCCAGCCGCGCCGCGGCGGCAAACTGGCCGGCAACGCGCGCCATGTCCGCCTCGCGCATGGCACGCTGGAAATACACGCCATGCAGCATGCCAAAGGCATTGAGTCCGGATGAAGCACTGCCCGGCGCGCGGCTGCCGCCATGGCGCATGGTGGTGAACGAGCCCGCATGGGTGATCTGCAGGCAGGCCGCCGCGCCTTCGCGATGCACGGCATCGGTCAGCACGCGCAGGTGCGCAACCTGCTCCGGGCGCATGCTGAGCTGGTGCGAAAAAGTCAGGCCGTCGTCGGCCACCGCCGCATACGCCACCGTGGTCATGCCCACGCCGCCCGCGGCAAGCTCGCGGTGGTGCCTGACCAGCGCCTCGGTCGGCAGGCCCTGCGGCGTCATGCCCTCGTTGGCGCCGGCCTTGATAATGCGATTGCGCAGCGTGAGCGGGCCGATGCGGACCGGCGTGAATGCCGCCGCCGCGTAAGCCTGGTGATCGTGCATGCTGTCTCTCCGGGTCATCGGCCTTACACCGCGTCGGATTTCAGGGCGTGCGCCGGCGGCACCGTCTCGCCGCGCGCGGCGCCACCGGCACCACCGGCGGCCACGCGCGCACGCTCTTCTTCCTCCACCCCCAGCCAAGCAGCCAGCGCCGGCAGCAGCGACACCGCGCCGAACAGGTTCACCAGGAACATGAAGGCCAGCAGGATACCCATGTCGGCCTGGAACTTGAGCGCGGCAAAGGCCCAGGTGCCCACCCCGATGCACATCGTCAGCGCCGTGAACAGCGCCGCCGAACCGCGCTGGCGCATGGCCTCGGCAAAGGCCTGCGGCAGGGCCTGCCCTTCCTCGCGGATCTGGTGCTGGATGCGCTCATACAGGTAGATGCCGTAGTCCACGCCGACGCCCACGCCCAGCGTGATGACCGGCAGCGTCGACACCTTCAGCCCGATGCCAAGCCGCGCCATCAGCGCATTGCACAGCACCGACACCAGCGTCAGCGGCACGATGATGCACAGCACCGCGCGCCACGAGCGGAACGTCAGCAGGCATAGCAGCGTGATCGCACCGAAGATCGACAGCAGCATGGTCACTTCGGCTTCTTCCACGGCCTCATTGGTGGCCGCCATCACGCCGATATTGCCCCCGCCCAGGCGGAACGCCACGTTGGGGGTCTTGTCGGCGGCGGTGAAGCGGCGGATCTCGCGGATGATGTGGGCGATGGTGGCGCCCTCATGGTTGGCGGTGTAGATCAGCACCTGGATGGCCTGGCAGTTCGAGGTATTCATGCCGTTGTCCGGGTCGAAGGCCTTGGCGCCCTGGCTCAGGCCCTCGCTGCTGCGCGGCAGCGCCTCCCAGCGCGGGTTGCCCTCGTTGTAGGCGCCGATCACCACCTTGGCCAGCGACGACACGCTCACCACCGACTGCACGCCGGACACGCCGCGCATATGCATCTCGAAGCGTTCCACCGCACTCATCACCGGGTAGTGCAGGCAGCCGTCGTCGAAGCCGGTGGGTTCCACCACCACGGTCAGCGCATCCGAGCCGATGTTGTACTGGCTCACGATGCTGGCGCTGTCGCGGTTGTAGCGCGAATCCGCGCGCAGTTCCGGTGCGCCGCTGCCGACATCGCCAATCTTGAGGCCGCGCGAATCGATGGCGCCGGCCGCCAGCAACGCGAGCGCGGCAACGAACACGCCCAGCGCCGGGCCCGGACGCGCCAGCGCGCCGAACTTCTGCCACAGCCCGCCGGTTCCGTGCGCGCGCCGGGCCTGCGCCGATGCCAGCGCCGACGGCTCCAGCCGCGTGTACGACAGCAGGATCGGCAGGAACACCTTGTTGGTCACGATCATCAGCAGCACGCCCAGGCAGGCGGTGATGCCAAGCTCGCGCACGATGTCGATCTCGATGCGCATGATGACCATGAACCCGAGCGCGTTGGTCAGCAGCGCGACCGTGCCGGGGATGAACAGCTTGCGGAAGGCCGCGCTGGCGCTGTCCAGCGCACCATGTCCCTGCACCACCTCTTGCTTCCAGGCATTGGTCATCTGCACCGCGTGCGAGACCCCGATCGAAAAGATCAGGAACGGCACCAGGATCGACATCGGATCGATGCCGTAGCCCAGCAGCGGCAGCAGGCCCAGCAGCCAGGCCACGGGCAGCAGCGCCACCGCCAGCGACAGCAGCGTGATACGCAGCGAGCGCGTGTACAGCCACAGCAGCAGCGCGGTCACGGCGAAGGCCAGCGCGAAGAAGCCCATCACGCCGGCGATGCCCTCTTCCACATCGCCCACCAGCTTGGCAAAGCCGACGATATTGACCTCGACGTCGGTGCCGCTGAAGTCCCCGCGGATCTTCTCCAGCTGGCGCGCGACCGAACCGTAGTCGATGGTCTTGCCGGTGGCCGGATCGGTCTCGCGCAATTCCGCGCGGATCAGCGCGGACCTCAGGTCGTTGCTGACCAGGCGGCCGATCTGGCCGGAGCGCGCCACGTTGCGGCGCACCTTGTCGAGCTCGGCCGGCGTGCCGGAGAAGCGCCCCGGCACCACCACGTCGCCGCGAAAGCCCGCCTCCGTCACCTCGGTGTAGCGCACATTGGGCGTGAACAGCGAGAACACGCGCGAGCGGTCCACGCCGGGGATGAAGAACACGTCATCGGTGGCGCGGCGCAGCTTGTCCATGAAGGCCGCGTTGTAGATATCGCCGTCGCCCTTCCAGCGCAGGCTCAGCAGCACCGTATTGGCACCGGAAAAGGTGCTCGCGTACTTGGTGAACACCTGCATGAACGGGTGCTGCAGCGGGATCATCTTGTTGAAGCCGGGATCGAGCCGCAGCCGCGTGGCCGAGGCGCCCAGCGCCACGGTCACGGCCAGGCACAGCACCAGCAGCAGGCGGCGCCGGTGCATCAGCAGGCTGGCGCAGGCATCGACAAGGCGGCCCAGGCGGCCGGAGGAATGGGGGCGGGTCATGATCGTTCTCGCATTCGGTAAGCCAGGGTCAGCGGGGGTTGGCGGCGAGCGTGGCGCCGGCAAGGCCGCCATTGCCGCCCAGCGCCAGCTTGTCCTTGCCGGCAGGGGCCAGCGCGGCCAGGGTCTGCGGGCTGCCGGCGGGCAGGGCGGTGAAGTGGCGCCCGCCGTCGGCGGACATCACCATCGTGCCACCCTGCCCGGCCAGCACGATGCGCCCATCGGGCAGCTCGACGCCGCCGAAGAACGAGGTCTTGAGGCCAGTGTCCGCGGCCTGCCAGGTGGCGCCGAAGTCCTCGCTGCGCAAGGCGTTGCCGCGCATGCCGAAGGCCAGCCAGGCGCCATCGCGCAGCGGCTGCACGCCGTACAGCGATCCCTCGTAGGGGGACTTCACCACCTCCCAGCGGCTGCCGCCGTCGGGCGAGCGCAGCACCAGGCCGGTTTCGCCGACCAGCATCAGGCGCCCCTGCCCGTCGCCGGCAATGCCGTTGAGGTGGCGGTCCTGCATGGCCTTGTCTGCGGCCGGCTCCCAGTGCCTGCCCTGGTCGTGCGAGACCAGGAAGCGGCCAAAGCTGCCGACCGCGAACCACGGGCCGCCCGCCTGGGCCCAGGCGCCGAGCAGCGGATCGGACGAGCTCGCGTCGAACGCCACCTGCTGCCAGTGCGCACCGCCGTCTTCCGTGCGCAAGATCCAGCCGCTGTGCCCGACCGCCATGCCGTGGCGGCTGTCGGCAAAGGCCACCTGGGTCAACGCGGCGCCTTGCGGTTGATCCACGGCGGCCGAGCGCCAGTTGCGGCCCTGGTCATTGCTGAACAGGATCTGGCCACGCTCGCCCACTGCCACCAGGCGCTCGCCGGCGCGCGCGATGCCGTTGACCTGCAGGCCGTCCGGGCGCAGCGTCGTGGCCGCGAAAGGCGGCAGCGGGCGCGGCGCGAAGGCCCATACCGCGGTGGCCAGCACGGCCAGCGACATGGCGACGCCGATCAGTCGTTTCATGATGTCTCCTCCGGTTGGAGTGATGGCAGGCGGCCTCGTTGCGGGCCGTCCCTGCAGGGGCTGCTTGTGATTACAGAACGTCGAACAGCGCGGCGGCACCCATGCCGCCACCGATGCACATGGTCACCACTGCCTGCTGCACGCCGCGGCGCCGGCCTTCAATCAATGCATGCGCGGTCATGCGCGCACCCGACATGCCGAACGGATGGCCGATCGAGATCGCGCCGCCGTTGACATTCAGGCGCGCATCCGGGATGCCCAGCTTCTGCTGGCAGTACAGCACCTGGCAGGCAAAGGCCTCGTTCAGCTCCCACAGGCCCACGTCGGCCACCGTCATGCCATGGCGCGCGAGCAGCCTGGGTACGGCGAATACCGGGCCGATCCCCATCTCGTCCGGCGCGCAGCCCGCCACCGCCATGCCGCGGTAGCGGCCCAGCGGGCGCAGGCCGCGCCGGCGGGCCTCGTCGGCGCTCATCATCAGCACCGCGGCGGCGCCGTCCGACAACTGCGAGGCATTGCCGGCAGTGATGTGCTCGCCGGCGGCCACCGCCTGGCCGCCGCTCCAGACCGGCTTCAGCGCCTCCAGGCTGCTGGCCGTGGTATCGGGCCGGTTGCACTCGTCGTGCGCAAGCCGAACGGTCTCGTGGCCGGTCAGCGTGCCGGCCTTGTCGAACAGCGCGCGGCGCGTTTCCAGCGGCACGATCTCGTCATCGAAGGCACCGCGCCGCTGCGCCTCGGCGGTGCGCTGCTGGCTGCGCCAGGCGTAGGCGTCCTGCTCGGCGCGGCTGATGCCATAGCGGCGCGCCACCACCTCGGCGGTCTCGATCATTGCCATATAGGCTGCCGGCTGCCGCGCCAGCACCGCTTCGGACTGGGCGCGGTAGCTGTTCTTGTGCCTGGTCTGCGTCAGCGAGATAGATTCCGCGCCGCCGGCGACGATGATGTCGGCCTCGCCGCACTGGATCGCGCGGGCGCCCGCAGCGATCGTCATCAGGCCCGAGCCGCACATACGGTCCATGGTCATGCCGGGCACGCTGTCCGGCAGGCCGGCCGCCACCGCGCACAGGCGGCCCAGGTTGTAGCCCTGGGTGCCCTGCTGCGCGGCCGCGCCGATCAGCACATCTTCCACCTCGGACGGATCCACGCCGGCGCGCTCCACCACCGCGCGCACCACGTGGCCGCCCAGCACCGGGGCCTCGGTGTCGTTGAAGGCACCGCGGAAGGCCTTGCCGATCGGTGTGCGCGCGACGGCGACAATGACTGCTTCTTTCATTCCGGATTCCTGTTCAGAAGTAATAGCGGCTGATGGTCTCGGCCACGCAGGCCGGCTTGTCTCCGCCTTCGATTTCCACGGTCATGCGCACCACCGACTGCACGCCGCCCTGCAAGGTCTCGGCCCGCACCAGTTCCCCCACCCCGCGCACGCGCGCGCCCACGCGCACCGGCGCCGGGAAGCGCACCTTGTCGCAGCCGTAGTTGACGCCCCACTTCATGCCTTCGACCGTGACCAGCTCCGGCAGGAACTGGTTGACCAGCGCCAGCGTCAGGTAGCCGTGCGCGATGCAGGCGCCGTATGGGCCCTGCGCGGCGCGCTCCGGGTCCACGTGCAGCCACTGGTGGTCGCCGGTGGCATTGGCGAACTGGTTGACCTGTTCCTGGGTGATCTGGGTCCAGGCGCTCTCGCCGAGGCGCTGGCCGACGGCGGCGTGGATGTCTTCGGCAGAACGGAAGATTCTTGGCATGTCTGGTTCCTGCGTTGTTCCCGGTCCCAACTGTTTCCCTTCAAGCCCGCTGGCTGCTCACCGGCAGCACCTCGCCCGTCATGTACGAGGCATAGTCGCTGGCCAGGAATACCATCACATTGGCCACCTCCCACACCTCGGCCGCGCGCCCGAACGCTTCGCGCTCGCTGAGCTGGCGCAGCAGGTCGGCCGGCGCCGACTTCTTCAGGAAGTCATGCAGCGCGATGCTGGGTGCCACCGCATTGATGCGCACGCCAAATTCGGCGGCTTCCATCGCGCTGCAGCGCGTCAGCGCCATCACCCCGGCCTTGGCCGCGGCGTAGTGCGACTGCTCCTTCTGCGCACGCCAGCCCAGCACCGAGGCGTTGTTGACGATGGCGCCGCGCCGGCGCGCCTGCATGTGCGGCAACATCGCTCGCGTCATGCGGAAGGTGCCCGTGAGGGAAATATCGATCACGCGCGACCACTCGGCATCGTCCATATCAACTAGGCGGCGCGAGCCGCCCAGGCCGGCGTTGTTGATCAGCACGTCGGTTCCGCCCAAGGCTTCTTCGGCGGCGGCCACAAGTGCGCGCACCTGCGCTTCATCCGATACATCGCAAAGCTGGCCATGGATCGCCTGCAGGCCGGTTTCCGCGCGCAGGCGCCCGACCGCTTCGGCCAGGCGCTTCTCATGGACGTCGGAGATCATCAGCGCGCGGCAGCCCTCCTCGGCGCAGCGGCGCGCGGCGGCAAAGCCGATGCCGGCGCCCGCCGCGGCGGTGATGAGCACACTCTTGCCGGCGAGCAACTGATGGCCAGGCACATAGGCCGGGCCGCTGGGGATTTCGGTGTTCAGGGTCATGACTGTCCTCGTGCTTCGCGCGGCATGCCGAGGCCGCGTTCGGCGATGATGTTGAGCTGGATTTCGTTGGTGCCGGCGTAGATGGTGTCGGCGCGCGAGAACAGCGCCATCTGCTGCAGCCGCGTGCGGCGCGTGTCGCCGGCGTCCAGCACATTGGCCAGCGGACCCAGCACGTCCAGCGCCAGCTGGCCCAGGTCTCGGTGCCAGTTGGACCAGTAGTACTTGTAGATCAGCGCGTCGCGCTGCAGCGCGGTGCCGCCGTCCTGGCCCGCCTGCGCCGCGCCCGCCAGCATGCGCAGCGCATTGGCGCGCATCACGCGCAGGCCGGCCCAGGCGCGCGCGATGCGCTGGCGCACCAGCGCGTCGCGGCTGCTGCCGTTGTCGCGCGCGGCCTGCGCCACCCATTCCAGTTCATGCGTGAACTGCATCTGCTGGCCCAGCGTGGAGATGCCGCGCTCGAAGCCCAGCAGCGCCATGGCGATGCGCCAGCCATCGCCGGGCGCGCCCAGCACATCGGCGGCGGCGGCACGTGCGCCGTCGAAGAACACCTCGTTGAATTCGGCGCCGCCGCCCATCTGTCGAATCGGCCGGATCTCGATGCCGGGCTGGTCCAGCGGCAGCATCAGGAAGACCAGGCCCTTGCTGCCGCGCGAGCCGGGCTCGCAGCGCGCCAGCACGAAGATCCAGTCCGAATCGTGCGCGAGCGAGGTCCACACCTTCTGGCCGCTCACCAGCCAGTCGCCGGTGGCCGCATCGCGCTCCGCCCGCGTGCGCACATTGGCCAGGTCCGAGCCCGCGCCAGGCTCCGAATACCCCTGGCACCAGAACGTGGTGCCGTTCAGGATGCCGGGCAGCAAGCGCGCCTTCTGGTCGTCGGTGCCGAAGGCGACCAGGGTCGGGCCGATCAGCCCCTCGCCGATATGGCCCATGCGGCCCGGCCCCCCTGCCCGCGCGTATTCCTCATGGAAGATCACCTGCTGCATGACCGGCAGCTCGCGCCCGCCATGCGCGCGCGGCCAGCCCAGGCCGGTCCAGCCGCCTTCGGCCAGCCGGCGCTCCCACGCCTTGCGCAGTTCGGGATAGGCCTCTTCGTCGCCGGGGCCGCCGCGGTGCTTCAGGCAGGCGAACTCGCCGGCCAGGTTGGCGGCCATCCACTGCGCGACTTCGGCGCGGAATGCCGCCTCTTGATTCGCTGTCATGCTGTCCTCCACGCGTTCGGGCCATTTGCTGCGAGATACGCCAGCGCCGCGCCGGCACCGCCCAGCCAGTGGCTGGCGGCCTGCGCGCGCTTGAAATAGAGCTGGGGGTCGTATTCCCAGGTGAAGCCGACACCGCCATGCAACTGGATGGCCTCCTGCGCGCAGAAGCGCAGGGCATCGTCGGCTGCCACGGATGCGGCGGCGATGTCGAGGCGGATGCCGGTACCATCGGCCACCTCGCCCGTTTCCCACGCCTGCGCCGCGCCATACACCGCCGAGCGCGCCGCCTCGACCAGCACCATCATCTGCGCGCAGCGGTGCTTGACCGCCTGGAACGAGGCGATGGCGCGCCCGAACTGGATCCGTTCCGAGGCATAAGCTACGGTCAGGTCCAGGCATTGCTGGGCCGCGCCAAGCTGCTCCGCCGCCAGCATCAGCTTGCCGTGCCACCAGGCCTGGGCCAGGCCAAACGCCGCCGCGTCCGCGCGCGCCAGGCAGGCGCTGGCGGGCACGGGCAGCCCGTCCAGCCGCAGCGCGGCCTGCGGCCGCGTGCGGTCCAGCGTATCGAGCGGCGCCAGCATGATTCGCGCATCCTGTGCCAGTGCTGCTGGCTCCAGCAGGAACAGCGCAGGCACGCCGTCTTCGAGCCGGGCCGGCACCAGCAGCCAGTCGGCGCCGGCGGCATCGGCCACCTGGGCGGCGCAGCCGCGCAGCACGAAGCCATCCGCGCCCGCCTGCGCGCCAATGGCGACGCCGTCGTACTGCCAGCCGCCATCGTCCGGCAACACCGCGGCGGCACGCAGCTCGCCACACGCCAGCCGTTCCAGCCAATGCGCGCTGCCGCGCGGGCCCAGGCTGGCCTGCAGCCAGGGCGCGGCCACGCACACGGCGGACCAGAACGGCACGCAGGCCAGGCGCTGGCCCAGTTGTTCCTGCAGCAGCACCAGCCCGGGCGCCCCCAGGCCGGCGCCGCCCACGGCTTCGGGCAGTGCGATGCCGCACCAGCCGAGTTCGCCCGCGACCGCGTGCCACAGCGCTTCGTCGTGCGCGGCGCCCGCCTCGGTCACGCGCCGCACCGCCGCCGAATCGCTGTGCGCGGCGAGGTAGTCGCGCGCGCTGTCGCGTACCATCTGCTGTTCGAGGCTAAGGGAGAAGTCCATGGCCGTCGCGCTCAGCTGCCGTAGACCGGCTGGGGCGGCTGCGCCTGCGCCAGCAGTTCCGCCACGGCTGCGCCCAGTTCGGCCGGCTGCCAGCGCGATCCCTTGTCGGTCCTGGGTCCGGTGCGCCAGCCGTCGGCCACGGAAACCATGCCGCCGGCCGCCTCGAACATGCGCCCGTTGACCTGCGCGGAGGCGGCGCTGCCCAGCCACACCACCAGCGGCGCGACGTTGGCCGGGTCGTAGTAGTCGAAGCCGTCGGCCGGCGCCCGCATCATGTCGGCGAACACGTCTTCGGTCATGCCGGTGCGCGCCGCCGGCGCCAGCGCATTGGCGGTGATGCCATAGCGGCCCAGCTCGGCGGCCTGCACCAGCGTGAGCGCGGCAATGCCGGCCTTGGCGGCGGCGTAGTTGGACTGCCCGACAGAACCCTGCAGGCCCGCGCCGGAGCTGGTGTTGATAATGCGCGCGTCGACGGCGCGGCCGGCCTTGGCGGCATCGCGCCACCGTTTGGCGAGCAGGTTGGCCAGGCAGAAGTGGCCGCGCAGGTGCACGCGCATGACGTCGTCCCAGTCCGCTTCGGTCAGGCTGACAAACATGCGGTCGCGGCAGATGCCGGCGTTGTTGACCAGCACGTGGACCTCGCCGAAGGCCTCGACCGCGGCATCGACGATGCGCTGCGCGGTGGCCAGCTGCGTGATGTCGTCAGCGCTGGCCAGCGCCGCTTTTGCCTTCGCGCCGGCTGCACGGATCTCCGCGCAGACGGCCTCGGCCGCCTCGCGCCGGATGTCGTTGACGACCACGTTGGCGCCCTCGGCGGCGAAGGCCAGCGCATAGGCACGGCCCAGCCCGCCGCCGGCGCCGGTGATGATGACGGTGCGTGCGTCGCAGATTCCCATGGCGGTCTCCTTACAAGCGTTCGATGATGGTGACGTTGGCCAGGCCACCGCCTTCGCACATGGTCTGCAGGCCGTAGCGCCCGCGGGTGCGTTCCAGCTCATGCAGCAGCGTGGTCATCAGGCGCGCGCCGGTGGCGCCCAGCGGGTGGCCCAGTGCGATGGCGCCGCCGTTGGGGTTGGTGCGCTCGGCCGCGTAGCCGGTTTCGGCCAGCCATGCCATCGCCACCGAGGCGAACGCTTCATTGATCTCGACCACGTCGATATCGGCCAGGCGCAGGCCGCTGCGCTCCAGTGCGCGTCTGGTTGCAGGGATCGGCGCGGTCAGCATCCACAGCGGGTCGTCGCCCAGCACGCTCATATGCGCGATGCGCGCACGCGGCTTGAGCTGGTAGCGCTTGAGCGCGTCTTCCGAGACGATCAGCAGCGCGGCGGCGGCATCGGCGGTCTGGCTGGACACAGCCGCAGTCAGCGAACTGCCGGGCATCAGCGGTTCCAGCGCAGCCATCCTGGCCAGCGTGGTATCGGGGCGCGGGGTCTCGTCATGCTTCACGCCTGCGCACGGCACGATCTCGCGCGCAAAGCGGCCGCCTTCGATGGCCGCGGCGGCGCGCTGATGGCTTGCCAGCGCGTAGGCTTCCATGGCCTCGCGCGACAGTTTCCAGTGATCGGCAATGCGCTGCGCCGCGTGAAACTGCGACACCGGCGCATCGCCAAAGCGCGCCTGCCAGCCCTTGCTGCCCGAGAACGGGTCGGCAAACCCCAGCGCCTGCCCTGCCAGCATGGCCGACGAGATCGGGATCTGCGTCATGGTCTGCACGCCGCCGGCAATCACCACGTCCTGCGTGCCGCTCATCACCGCCTGCGCGGCAAAGTGCACTGCCTGCTGCGACGAGCCGCACTGGCGGTCCACGGTCACGCCCGGCACCGTCAGCGGCAGGCCGGCGGCCAGCCACGCGCTGCGGGCGATATTGCCGGCCAGCGGGCCGATGGTGTCGACGCAGCCGAACACCACGTCGTCATAGTCCTCGGCGGGAATGCCGTTGCGGCGCACCAGCTCGGCCAGCACGAAGCCGCCCAGGTCGGCGCCGTGCATGTGCGACAGTCCGCCCTTGCGGCGCCCGGTGGGCGTGCGCAGGGCATCAACGATATAGGCGTCTTTCATGGTCATGGTTCTCTTTGGATTCAGGCGAAGGTGGCGCCGGCGCCGATCTCATGCGCGCCGTCAAGGATGTGCGCGCCCATGCGCGCCTTGTGGAAGGCACGGTCGCCCCAGCTTCCCGCCAGGGCCCAGGCCCGCTTGGTGAAGATCTGCAGGTCCAGCTCCCAGGTGTAGCCCATTGCGCCATGCACCTGGATCGCCTGGCGCGCCGCGCTCCACGCGCAGCGCGCGGCGGCCACGCGGGCGTGCGAGACATGCAGGCCCGCGTCGGGCAGGCCGTGCGCCAGCGCGGCGGCGGCGCGCAGCAGCACCGGCCGGGCGAACTCGAGCTGGATCGCCACGTCGGCCAGCAGGTGCTTGACCGCCTGGTAGGCGCCGATGGCCTTGCCGAACTGCTTGCGCTGCGCGCTGTAGTCGATCGCCAGGTCCAGCATGCGCTGGGTCAGGCCCAGCTGCTGCGCGGCCACGCCAAGCGCGCCGCGGTTCAGCGCGCTGCTCCACAGGCCACTACCGGACGGGATCAGTTCGGACTCCGCGGCCGGCGTCCACGCCAGCTCGAACAGGCGGCGCGAAGGATCGAGCCCGGTGCGCGCCGTCAGCACGGCCTGGTCGGGCCGCAGCAGGTGCACGGCACCTTCGTGCGCGCACAGGATCGCGTCGGCGACATGGGCGTCGGCCACCAGCCGCTCTTGCGGATGCGCCACCGCCACGCGGGCATCGCCGGCGGCGATGCGCTCCAGCAGCGTGGCGCAGCGTTCGTGCGCCGAGGCGTTCGGCGCCGCCGCGAGCGCATCGCGCAGCAGCCCGGCCGCGACCAGCGCAGTGTCCAGCAAAGGCTCGGGCAGCGCAAAGTAGCCGCAGGCCTGCGCCAGCGGCGCCCATTCGACCTCGCCCAGCCCCAGTCCGCCCTGCTCCTGCGGCACCATCACCGCGGTCAGGCCCTGGTTGGCAAGCTGGCGCCACAGCGCGTCGGAGCGGCCAGACTCGGTGGCCCACAGCTCGCGCGTCAGTTCGGGCGTCATCTCGGTCATCAGGAAGCGCCGGATCGCCTCGGCAAACTGCTCCTGCTCTTCGGTCAATGCGAAATCCATGGTGTTTTCCCCGGGTGCCGTCATGCGCGCGGCATGCCGAGCAGGCGCTCGGCGACGATATTGCGCTGGATCTCGTTGGTGCCGGCATAGATCGGCCCGGCCTGCGAGAACAGGAAGCCATCCAGCCAGTGGCCGAGCGAACCCGGCGGCTGGCCGTCGGGCGCGACCTCTGCGGACTGCCCCAGGATGGCCAGCGCGGTATCGTGCATATGGATGTCCAGCTCGGACCAGAACACCTTGTTCGTGCTCGACTCCGCGCCGATATGGCCGCCGCGCACCAGGCGGCTCGCGGTGGCGTAGGTGGACAGCGTGTAGGCCTCGGCGTCCATCCAGGCGCGCAGCACCGCCTCGCGCAGCGACGGGTCGCGGTCCGCCGCCTCGCGGTTGGCCTGGTACAGCCTGACCAGCGCGCGCGCGGTTTCCTGGAAGCGCGCCGGCGAGCGCAGCATCAGGCCGCGTTCGAAGCCGGCGGTGGCCATGGCCACCTGCCAGCCGGCGCCTTCTGCGGCCAGGCGGTTTTCCACCGGCACGCGCACGTCGTCGAAGAAGATCTCGGCAAAGCCGGTCTGGCCGTTGAGCTGGCGGATCGGGCGCACGGTGATGCCGGGCGTGTCCAGCGGCATCAGGATGAAGGTCAGGCCATGGTGTCGGGTCGAGGCCGGGTCGGTGCGGAACAGGCCGAACAGCCAGTCCGCCCACACCGCCCGCGTCGACCAGATCTTCTGGCCGTTGATCACATAGTCATCGCCCTGCCGGATCGCGCTGCAGCGGATCGCGGCCATGTCCGAGCCTGCGCTCGGCTCGGACCAGCCCTGCGCCCAGACATGCTCGCCCGAGGCCATGCGCGGCAGGAAGCGCGCCTTCTGCGCCTCGGTGCCGAATTCCATCAGCGTGGGCCCGAGCAGGAAGATGCCGTTCTGGTTGACGCGCATCGGCGCGCCGGCACGCCAGTACTCCTCCTCGAAGATCAGCCACTCGATCAGGTCGCAGCCGCGCCCGCCCAGCTCGGCCGGCCACGTGACCATGCTCCAGCGGCCCTGGTTGAGCGTGGCCTCCCACGCGCGGTGCTGGGCGAAGCCCGCTTCGGTATCGAAGCTCGCCAGCGGCGTGCGCGGCACGTGCGCGGCCATCCAGTCGCGCACCTCGGCGCGGAAGGCGCGCTGGGCGTCGGTGTATTCAAGCTGCATCGCGCTCTCCCTGCGCAAAGCGGGCTTCGCGGCCTTCGACAAAGGCGGCGCGCGCCTCGCCGGAATCGGCGCTCATGTAGGCCTGCAGCGTGAAGCCCTGTTCCCAGCGGTATTTGTCCTCCAAGTTGCCGTCTTCCACGCCGTTGAGCGCTTCCTTGGCCAGCTGCAGCATGGCCGGGCTCTTGGCGGCGATCTGGCGGGCCAGCGTCATGGCGGCCTCGCGCAACTCTGCGCGCGGCACCACGCGCTCGACCGCGCCCAGCCGGTACGCCTCGGCGGCATCGATCATCTCGCCGGTGAAGTACATCGCCCTGACCTTCTGCACGCCGAACATGCGCTGCAGGTGGGCGCCGCCGCCCATGGCGCCGCGGTCGATCTCCGGCACGCCAAAGCGCGCACAATCTGCGGCCACGATGATGTCGGCCGCGCCGCAGATGCCGATGCCGCCGCCCAGCACGAAGCCGTGCACGGCCACGATGACCGGCTTGGGATTGCGGTGCACGGCGCGGAAGGTGGCGTAGTTACCGGCGTTGACATCGACGATGCGCTGCGGGTGCGCGGCCAGCTCCTTGATGTCGACGCCGGCGCAGAAGCCGCGGCCTTCGCCGCGCAGCACGATCACGCGCACGGCGGGATCGGTGCCCAGCTGGTCGATCGCGGCGGCCAGCGCATGCCAGCCGGCGCAGTCGAGCGCATTGACTGGCGCATGGTCGATCACCAGTTCGGCGATGCCGTCGGCGGTGTCGATGCGGAACGGCCCGGTCTTTTTGTTCGTTTGCATGGTTTCCTCTGTCTGTGGGTCAGGCCGCTGCAGCCAGTCCGGCGCCAGCCAGCGCCGCCAGGCGCGCCTGTGCCAGCGCGGCCATGCCGGCCACGATCTGCTCGCAGGATTCGATGGCCCGGATCGCCGCGGCGGCCTGGCCGCTGGGCAGCACGCCTTCATCGGGGCATCCCTCGACCATCGCGCGCTGGATCAGCACCGGCGCGTTGGCGGCCATCAGGGTCTGGGCGGCGCTGTAGTCCTGCTCGCGCATCGCGCGCCAGGCGGTGGCCAGCATCTGCGCGCTGCGCATGCCGGTACGCGCCTGCCACTTGCGCGCGGCCGCCAGCGCCAGCCAGGTGCGCCGCAGCGGACCGGCCTTCTCCAGCGCCAGCAGCAGGTCGTTGTCGATCATTCGCTGCGGCAGGCCGTCAATGGCCAGCGATACGCGGATGCTGGCCGGGTCGCGCACCTTGACGTAACGCTCCAGCGTTGGCGCCGGCACCGGCGATTCGGCCGACATCAGGAAGCGCGTGCCCATGGCCACGCCGGCCGCGCCGTAGGCCAGTGCCGCGGCCAGTCCGCGGCCGTCGAAGAAGCCGCCGGCGGCCACCACCGGCACGCTCACGCTGTCCAGCACCTGCGGCAGCAGCAGCGTGGTCGGCGTGCCGCCGGTATGGCCGCCGCCCTCGCCGCCCTGCACGGTGACCACGTCCGCACCCAGTTCCACGGCCTTGGCCGCATGCTTGGCCGCGCCCACGGTCGGCATGCAGACCACGCCGGCCGCCTTGAGCTTGCCGATCATCTTCGCGTCCGGGCCACGCCCGTAGCTGACGGCGCGCAGCCGGTGGCGGATCGCCATCTCGATCACTTCATCCGCGTTGGGCTGGAACATGTGGAAGTTGATGCCGAAGGGCCGGTCGCTGAGCGCCTTCACGCGCAGGATCTCGCGCTCGACCTCGCCGGGCGCAATGGTGGCGCCGGCCAGGAAGCCGAAGGCCCCGGCATTGCCGCTGGCCGCGACCAGCTTCGCATCCGCCACCCAGCCCATCGCCGTCTGCACGATGGGGTAGCGGCAGCCCAGCAGGTCGCACAGCACGGTGTGCAGGCTCGCGGGGCTCATGCCTTGTCCTCGCCGGTGCGTTGCGAAGCGGCCATGGCGCGCGCGTCATAGCCGCCGAGCTTGTCGCCGCTGACCAGCTCGTTGTGCGCATGGGCGAAGTGGTGCCAGGCAAACACCGCATCCATCGCGGTGCGCTTGCCCTGCAGGTCTTCCACATGGTTGACCGCCTGCTTGGTCAGCGTCAGGCCCAGCCGCGGCATCTGCGCGACCTTGGCGGCCATGCCGTAGACGGTGTCTTCCAGCGCGTCGCGCGGCACCACGCGGTTGACCATGCCCATGCGCTCGGCGCGTTCGGCGCCCATGCGCTCGCCCAGGAACAGGAACTCCTTGGCGATGCGCGGATGCAGCTCGTAGGGATGCGCGAAGTACTCGACGCCGGGAATGCCCATGCGCACCACCGGATCGGCAAAGAAGGCATCGTCCGACGCCACGATCAGGTCGCATACCCATGCCAGCATCAACCCGCCGGCGATGCAGGCGCCATGCACCATGGCGATGGTCGGCTTGGGCAGCTCGCGCCAGCGCCGGCACATGCCCAGGTAGACCTCCTGCTCGCGGGCATAGAGAAACTCGCCGCCCGGCTTGTTGACATGGTCATACCAGAGCGAGGCACGCTCGAACGACTCGTTGATGTCGCGCCCCGGCGTGCCGATGTCGTGCCCGGCCGAGAAATGCTTGCCAGCGCCGCGCAGCACGATCACCTTGACCGCGTCGTCCGCGGCGGCGCGCCGGTAGGCCTCGTCCAGCGCGTAGGTCATCTTTGAGTTCTGCGCGTTGTGGAACTGCGGCCGGTTCATGGTCACGGTGGCAATGCCGTCCGCGACCTGGTAGAGCACCTCGGCATTGGGGCCAAGGCTGATGGCTTCGGTAGCTGGCGTTGTCATGTCGGCCTCACACGCGTCCGGAAGGATTGCCGCGCACGATGGCCGCGCGCAGGTTGTGCGGATCAAGCTGGGCGATCAGCCGCAGCTCTTCCGGTGTCGGCGGCGCCGTCTCCGGCAGGGCCTCGCCGGGTGTATTCGCCAGCGCAAAGCCCGTGGCCGCCTGCACCTGGTCGAAGCTCGCCCCCGGGTGCAGCGAGCGCACGCGGATGGCATGGTCAGCCCCCCCGAAATCCATCACGCACAGGTCGGTGACAATCACGCGCAGGTCAACGAAGCTGCGCATGCCCTCCAGCTGGCGGGCCGGGTTGTAGCCGGCGCTGCAGACCATGTCGACTTCACCGGCGACAAACGCGCGCGTGCTGTGGGCCGGCACGAAGAAGGAATTGGCGTGGTGGATGCTGTTGCCGGGAAAGCCGCGCGCGCCCAGCAGCTGGGTCCTGGGCTGCGCATGGGTGCCGCCCAGGCAGGAAATATTGGCCTGGCCGAAGCGGTCGATCTGTGTCGGCATCACCAGCGCATGGCGCCGCCCGCCCCACAGGCAGTCGAACACGCGCGAGTAGCCCATCCAGCCGCTGGCGCGCACCTTGTAGCCGGGCTCGCGCGGGCCCAGCGGCACCGGCGCTTCCACCAGGTAGGCCTCGCCGTCGGTCAGCAGCAGGCCCGGGTTGTGCGCAAGCCGCGCCAGGCCGGCGGCGATGCGCGGGCCGGTGCCGATGCCGGTGGCCAGCACCTCGCCGTCGTCGCGCCATTCGCGGGCGGCGGCGGCAATCATCAGCTCGGCGCGGGTGAATTCATAAGTGGCGCTCACGGTCGCTCCTTGGGTTGGCGGGTTCAAAGTACCGGCAGCGGCAGGTCGTGCACGTGGCCAAGGCCGCCGATGCGCTCCAGGTAGGCCGCTTCGCTCGCGCCCACCACCTCGTCGCGGTAGGCACGGAAGCCGTCCTCGGCCTCGGCGCCGGCGCAGTACGCCTTCAGCGCGGGCAGGTCCCAGCCGTAGGCCGGCGCGCAGGAAGTGGGATGGGCGCCGCCGGGTGCGTGCACCACGCCGCTTACCAGCGAGCGCTCGAAGGCGTTGTTGCGCGCGCGCGCCAGGTCTTCATCCTCCAGGCGCAGGTGCAACGTTTCGCAGCTCACATAGCAGCGGTGCGCGGCACGTGCGAACCATTCATCGAAGAACGGATCGGGCCCGTCGATGCGGGTGTTGCCGAGCACATCGCTGTCGTTCACGTGCAGCAGCGCGGCATCGAGCTCGATCGCCGGCATCGCCACCAGCACTTCGCCATCGGCATAGGGCGAACGCACCGTCCTCAGCTGGGGGTTCATGTCCAGCACGTCGGTGCCCAGCGCGGCGCGCGTCGGCAGGAACGGCAGGCGCGCGGCCGCGGCGCGCAGGCCCAGCTGCAGCATGCCTTCGTCAAGCTCCGTCACTTCCAGCACGCCGCGCTCGCGCGCCTGGCGGAAGTAGGGCTCGAGCGGAATCACGTCGAGCGAGACGAAGCCGAACACCAGCCGGCGCACCTTGCCGGCCGCGCACAGCATGCCCACCTCGGGGCCGCCGTAGGCGACCACGGTCAGGTCCTTCAGCGGCGAGCGCAGGATCTCGCGCACCAGCGCCATCGGCTTGCGGCGCGGGCCCCACCCACCGATGCCGATGGTCATGCCGTCGGCGAGCTGGCCGACCACGTCGGCCGCGCTCATGGTCTTGTCGATTGTCTTGGTCATGATGTGTTTAGCGGTATCCGATGCTGAAGTCGTGTCCCCACAGGCTGACGCGCGTGGCCTCGTAGGCGGCGTGGTGGCTCCAGTCCACCTCCAGGCCGCCGTGGCCGAACTCGAGGTCGAAGCCGCCGGGGGTCTTCATGTAGAAGGAAGTCATGCGGTCATTGCAGTGCTGGCCCAGCGTGGCCGAGAGCTTCACGCCGTGCTGCTGCGCGCGGTCCAGCGCGCGGCCCACCTCGGCCATGTCCGGAACCTCGGCCATCACGTGGATGCAGCCCGCTTCCGACGGCATCTCGAAGATCGCCAGGCTGTGGTGGCGGGCGTTGCCGCAATGCAGGAAGTGGATGCGCTTTTCCGGTTCGGCCGGGTCATTGGTAAAGCGCACGCGGAAGATGTCGGACAAACCGAAACCCATCACCTCGCACAGGAAGGCATAGGTCTCGTCGAAGGCCGGCGCGGGCAGGACCGCATGGCCCGCCCCCATCGGGTCAGTGACGAAGCGCGGCACGCCCACCGGCGAGATAAAGCGCAGGAAGTCCGAGCGCATGCCCCAGGAGATCTCATGGCGGTTGCCCGAGGGATCGGCAAACCAGGCCATGGCCTGCACACGGCGCTGTGCCAGTTCCGCGGCGCTGGCGTGCACGACCTCCACCTTGGCCTGGCGCAGCGTGTCGAGCGCATGGCGGTAGGCCGGCTCGTCGGCCAGCTCCCAGCCCGATGCCAGGTAGCGGTCGCGCGCGCCCGGCACCGCCAGGTAGCGGTAGTCGCGCTCATCCATCTTTACGTACAGCGCACCGCCCGGGGCGCCGGAACAGGCCATGCCCAGCACCTGTTCGGCATAGTGCCGCCATTGCCCCAGGTCGGTGGACTCGACCACGATGTAGCCAAGCGCACGGATATCCAACATGCCGGTCTCCTCAGGTTCGTTGCCACTGCTGGCTGATGGGACCATTCTTCCGTGCGCTGCGGCCCGGCACATCGTCCAGTGGGACTAGCCGGTCCGGCGCGGGCGTCAGGCCGCTGCCGGGCGCACGAGGTACTGGCTGGTGGGAATCACGTCGATCTTGTCGAAGTCGATGAAGCGCTGGCAGCTTTCCATCATGGCCTGCAGGTTGCGCTGGAACTTGTCTTCGTCGCCGGCCGCGTCGAAGAACGCCTGCGGGTCGGTCATCGCCGCATCGGGGAAGCCCTCTTCGACAATGGCGTCGTAGTGCGGCGCGGCGTAGGTGAGCGGCCGCACCACCACGTTCTGCACGTAGAGGAAGTTGTCCTGGGTCTCGACCGCCACCGGCGTGTGGTGGTTGTGCCAGATGTCCAGCCAGGCCTGCGGCGTAAGCCGGGGCGGCCGGGTAAGGAAGGCAAGCTGCGCGAAGCCGGGCGTGCGTTCGCCGGGCGCGGCCGGGAAACGTGTATTGCGGATGGGCTGGGACTCCGTCACAAGGTAGCCGGCCATGCGGCCCACGGCGGCCGCGATCGCCTGGTCGAACGGCTGCCGCAGGCGGTCGATGGCGCTGTCCATCCAGACCGAGACCAGCCCGTCCATCTGCGGGCGGGTATTCGCCTGGCGCAGGCCCGCGGCCGGCAACACCGCGTCATCGGCCACGTTCACCTGCAGTCCGCGCGCGCCCAGCGCCAATAGCTTGTCCGCAAGCGTCGTGCGCAGCCGGCGCGCGAACTCCCCCGGCTCGGTCTGAGAATCGCGCCAGACGATATAGATGACTTTTTCCATGCTCCACGCTCCCTGGTACAGGTGCCGGCCGGGGCCGGACAGGTTGATGCGTGCGCGGAACAGGACCAAGCGCGGACAGCACGCGTCGCTGCGTCCGTCTGAGGTGCCATCCGTGTGCCGCGCCCGCTTGTCGGATGCATGCTAGGGGCGCGCATGGCGGGACTCATCCTCCATTCGGACTAGGAGAACCGATCGTCGGGCCACGAGGGAGTTACGCGTGCCCTGGAACACGCGTGCGTGGATGACGCCCTGGCGCTCAGCCGAGCGTCACCACACTGCTCAGCAGCATGCGCACCAGCGTGGCCTGCCGCGTGACCCCGGTCTTGGAGAAGATCGCGCGCAGGTGGGCGCGCGCCGTGTTCTTGCTGGTGCCCAGCGCCTCGGCGGCTTCGTCGAGCGTCATGCCGTCGGCAAGCACCAGCGCCAGCGCGGTCTCGGCGGGCGTGAGGTCGAACAGCTTGCGCACCACCTCGTGCGAGGCGCGCGACTTGCGCTCGGGATCGCGGATAAAGACCGCGCAGGCCGGGCGATGGCGGTGGTCTTCGGACCATTCGCTGAGCGGAATGGTGCGGATCAGCACGCCCAGCTTGCCGCGCCCCGAGGGGCGGGTGATCGACATGGCTTCGGCCAGCGCCGGCGCGCTGCCGTGATGCCCCATCTGGGCGCGGCGCAGCAGGTACTGGAACTTGCGGCTTTCCTGTGCGTAGGCGATCTCGAAGTTGGCGCCGTTGAGGCGGATGCCGTCGTTCTCCGCCAGGATCTCGTCGGCTTCCGCATTCTTCTTCAGGATTGCACCGGCTGCGTCGAGGATGACCATGCCCACCAGCATGCGGTCGATCGCGCCCGCATAGAGGCTGCGCTCCGATTCGACCACATCCAGCCTGGAATGCAGCCGGACCGCGCGCCTCAGGTGCGGCAGGATGGTGGCGCACGCCGCCTTGTCCACCTCGGAGAAGTCCTGCGCGTCGTGCTGGCGGCAGACGCGCAGCCGGCACTCGACCCCGTCTTCGGTGCGGATGTCGGCGCCCAGCAGGTAGCGCACGCCAAGCGGCTGCAGGAACTGCCGGTAGATCTCGCTGCGGCACCAGTTGCCGGCGCCCATCGCTTCGTCGACCGTCACGGCCCGGTCCGTGGGCAGGTTGATAAAGGGATCGATGGCGTAGTAGTAGGTGTTGTACGACGCCTCGGCCTCCAGCGAAGTGCCGTCCTGCGACGCGTGCACCGCGATGCCACTGCGGTCGCTCGCGGGCGAGCGCAGGATGAAGCTCACATAGCTGGCACCAAGTTGCTTGCGCAGCATTTCCAGCGCGCGGCCCCAGGGCACGGGTTCCATCGGCCCTTCGTAGACCGCCGCCAGCAGCGCGCTGAATTGCGGCAGGCTCAGTCCGGACTGCGCAAACCAGGGCGACGCCACCCCTTGCGCCTCAACGGTCGCCATCAACATTGTCTGTCTCCTGTTTCCTCGCCCCATGCATGGACTGGCCGGTGCTCTGCGGCACCTGGGCAGCGCAGATTATAGGGAGGCTGCCTGCCGATGTCCGGCGCGCGGCGCCCTTGTTCGCCCTGGTTTGCACCATCTAAGTGTTTTCCCTGACCTGCAATCGGACGATGCCGGTCCCGCCTGCCGCCGATCAAATGGCCGCACACCACAGGGCAACCGAAGGAGAACGACTCAGATGGATTTCACCGACAAGACCGTGCTGGTCACCGGCGGCGGCGCCGGCATCGGGCTCGCCACCGCGCAAGCCTTCCTGGAACAGGGTGCGCGCGTGGCGCTGATCGAGATCGAAGCACAGCGCGCCGGGCAAGCCCGGGAGTTGTTGAGCAAGCCCGGCACGGAAGTGCTGGTAGTACAGGGCGATGCCACCGATGCCGGCACCGTGCGCGAACTGGCTGCGCAGGTCGAACAGCGTTTCGGTGTGCTGGACGTGCTGGTCAACAACGTCGGCGATTTCCTGCGCATCGCCAAGCCGTTCGAGCACTATGCCGACGACGAGATCGCCAGCCTCTACGCCGCCAACCTGGGCCACGTCTTCACCGTCACGCGCGCCATGCTGCCGCTGCTGCGGCGCAGTGGCGCCGGCAGCATCGTCACGGTGTCGTCGATCGAGGCCTTCCGCGGCATTCCCTACTGCAGCGTCTACGGCGCCTTCAAGGCCGCCATCACCGGCTTCACGCAGAGCCTGGCGCTGGAGCTGGCGCCGGCGGGGATCCGCGTCAACCTGATCGCCCCCGAGACCACCGAAACGCCGCAGGTTCCGGTGTCGCAGATGGTCGCTGCGGAACACCAGCACCATATCCCGCGCTGGATTCCGCTGGGCCGCTTCGGCACGCCGCGCGACATTGCCGACGGCATCCTGTTCCTGGCCAGCGAGCGCGCGGCCTGGATCACCGGCACGGCGCTGCATGTCAATGGCGGCGCGCTGGCCGCGGCCGGCTGGTATCGCGACCCCAAGGGCGCGTGGACCAACATGCCGGTCATCGGCGGCAACGGCATGAACCTCTGATGGCCGCGCACCGCGGCCACACCACCCCACCAAGGAGACAAGCATGAAGATACTGATCGTCGGCGGCACCGGCATGATCGGGGGCCACGCGGCCCTGCACCTGCGCAGCCGCGGGCACGACGTCACCATCGCGGGGCGCAACCGCCCCGCGCCCGGCACGGCGCTGGGCGGGCTGGACTTCCTGCGCTGCGACTACATCGCCAACGACGTGCCGGCCGCGCAGCTCGGCGCCTTCGACGCGCTGGTCTTTGCCGCCGGCAACGATGTGCGTCACGTGCCGCCTGGCGGCGACGAGGCCGCACACTGGGAACGCGCCAACATCGAGGGCGTGCCGCGTTTCCTGCGCGCGGCGCGCGCTGCCGGGATCCGGGTCGCCGTCTACGTCGGCAGCTTCTACCCGCAGGCACAGCCGCAGCTGGCCGAGGACAACGCCTATATCCGCTCGCGCAAGCTGGCCGACGAAGGCGTTCGCGCGCTGGCCACCGATGCCTTCCGCGTGAGCAGCGTGAACGCGCCGTTCGTCGTGGGCACGGTGCCGGGCCTGATGGTGCCGATGTTCAAGGCCTATACCGACTACGCCCGCGGCAACTTTGCGCCGATGCCGGATTTCGCGCCGCCCGGCGGCGTCAACTTCATCTCGGCCACTTCGCTCTCGGAAGCGATCGAAGGCGCGCTGTTGCGCGGTGAAAACGGCAAGGCTTACCTGGTAGGGGACGAGAACCTGTCGTTCCAGGACTATTTCGGTGCCTTCTTCCGCGACGCGGGCCGCCCGGTGCCGCCTGTCATCGACCAGGAGCATCCGTTGCTGCCGGACTCGGCCATCTGCTTCGGCCGGGGCAACACGCTCTACTACGAGCCGGATGCGGCCGAAGCCGCCCTGCTCGGCTATCGCCGCCGCGACATCCTGCGCACGGTCGGCGAGATCGTGACGCAGTACAGCTAGCCGTACGCTGCGGCGGCCCGCGCAAGCAGAACGCCGCAGCCGGCCTTACAGGCTTTATAGCCCCGAGATCAACTGCGCGTTATCGATGCGCAATTCGGCGCCATTGATAAAGCGCGACGCGTCCGAAGCCAGGAACAGGACCAGGTTGGCCACATCCTCCGGCTGGCACATGCGTGCCATCGGGTCCGTACCGATACCAAGCGTGGCCGGATCCAGGTCCGGCACCAGCGCCTGCGTCATCGGCGTCCAGACGCCATCGGGATGGATCGAGTTGCAGCGGATCCGGTAGCCGTTCTGCTTGCAGTGCACGGCCACGCTGCGCGTCAGCGCGGTAACGGCGCCCTTGGCGCCGCTGTATGCGCACATCATGGGCAGCCCGCCCAGCGCCGCCACCGACGACATCACCACGATGGAGCCCCCGGCGGGGTTGCCCTTCATTGCCTGCACACCGAACCTGCAGCCCAGGAAATAGCCGTCGGCATTGACGCGCATGACCTGCCGCCAGCTGTCGAGCGAGGTTTCCTCGATTGACCCGAGCGGACAGATGGCCGCATTGTTGACCAGCACGTCGAGCCGGCCGAAGCGGTCCTGCGTGGCGGCCATGGCTTTGCGCCAGTCCTCCTCGCTGGCAATGTCGTGGCGCACGAACATGGCCGCATCCCCGATCTCGCGGGCCAGTGCCTGCCCGGCCTCCTGGTTGACATCGCTGATGACCACGCGCGCGCCTTCGGCCGCCAGCATCAGCGCGTCGGCGCGCCCTACCCCGCTGGCCGCGCCGGTGACCAGCGCAACCTTGTCCCTGACTTGATGCATCGTTTCTCTCCTTGAGTTGCCGGCTTCAGCCGGCTTCGGGAATCCTGCCGGCCAGCACGGCCTGCAGCGCGGCTTCGCCATACACCGCAGCCACGGTTTCATCGAGGATGGGATTGCCGCGCAGCTCGCTGCCACCGTCCACGGCGATGCTCTGGCCGGTCACCCAGCCCGATTCCGGCCCCGCCAGGTAGCGCACCGCACTGGCAATGTCGTCCGGTTCGCCGGCGCGGCCCAGCGGCATCTGCGCGACGAACTTGTCGAGGATGGCCGGGTTGTCGAACATCGGCCCGGTCGCGCCGGAGCGGGTTAGCCCCGGCCGCACCGCATTGACGCGGATGCCGCATCCCGCCAGCTCCTCGGCCGCGGCGCGCACGAACGCTTCCAGCCCCGCCTTGGCGGCGCAGTACGCCGACAGCCAGCGGCAGGTCATGCGCGCCGCGTTCGACGAGATACAGACGATGGTGCCGCCATGCGGTGCCATCAGCGGCGACGCGTGGCGCACCGCCAGGAATGCGCTGGCGATGTTCAGCTCCAGCTCCGCCATCAGCGAGGCCGCGTCATGCATCAGCAGCGGACAGAAGCCGCCCCCACCAACGGTCGCGACCACGATATCGAGGCGCCGCTGCAGCTCCCAGGCTTGCTGCAGCGCGGCCTGCACGTCATCCTCGCGGCAAGCGTCGCCGGCGCTGATTGCCACGGTGGCGCCGGCCACCTGCGCGCACAGGCTGCGCCGTGCCGCTTCCAGCGCTTCGCCCCGCCGCCCCATGAGGACCACCGTCGCGCCGTCGCGCAGCAGCGCCAGCGCGCTGGCCGCACCGATGCCGCCGGCGCCGCCGGTGACGAGGGCTGTCTTGCCTTCCAGTACACGGGTCGTCGTCATCATGCCCCTCGCAGCGGCAGGTCCTGCGTCCAGTCCACCACCAGCTCGCGCGCGGCAATGCGCCACTGGCCGTCGCGCCGCACGAAGCGGTCGTGGTAGCGGATGCCCCAGTCCAGCTTGCGCGGCACGCCGTCCTGTTCGTACAGGTGGTTGGCCACGCAATAGGTCTCGCCGGTCGCGGTATCGCCATCGACTTCGACCAGTTGCTGGTGCACGTGATGCTGCGTGGCGCTGTACTGGCCGAGCGATGCCATGCCGTCAGCAATCGCCTGCGCTCCGTCCATGCGGAAGCCCGGCCCGCTCAGCCATGCGTCCGCCGTGAACAGCGCTGCCAGTTTCGGGAAATCGCGCCGGTCCACCGCCTGCGCATAGCGGCAGGTCAGGGCATGGATGGCTTCCTTGCACTCCAGTTCAGACATGGCCAGTCTCACTCCTTGTTGTGACCGCCAGCGCCGCGATACGCCGCGCGGGCAGTCGTTGGGATGGGGACTATCGTCGGCCTTGCCGCGCCGGGGGCCATCGTCCGCGTGGAGTATCCGGACCGGGTATCGCTTAGTCCGAACGAAGGATGTCGCGATGCCGTGCCCGTTCCAAGCTTCGATGACATCAATGAAGGAGACACACATGAAGCAGGCGGAACAGGCCATCGTCGCCGTCGTCACGGGCGGCTCGCGCGGTGCCGGCAAGGGCATCGCACTGGCGCTCGGTGCGGCAGGCGCCACGGTGTACGTGACCGGACGCACCGAGCAGGAAGGCAGCGCGCCGCTGCCCGGCACCATCCACGCCACCGCACGCGAGATCGATGCGCTGGGCGGGCGCGGCATCGCGCTCGCGTGCGATCATCGCGACGATGCGCAGGTGGCGCGTCTGTTCGCGCGGGTGCGAGAGGAATCCGGTCGGATCGACATCCTGGTCAACAATGCGACCTTCCTGCACGACGAGCTCATCATGCCGGGGCCGTTCTGGCAGAAGCCACTGGAGATGGCCGGCATCCTCGACGTGGGCCTGCGCTCAGGCTACGTCGCCAGCTGGCATGCCGCGCCCATGATGGCCGCGCAGGGCCGCGGGCTGATCGTGTTCACCTCGTCATTCGGTGCCAACTGCTATATGCACGGTCCGGCCTACGGCGCGCAGAAGGCGGGCATCGACAAGTTTGCGCACGACATGGCGGTCGACCTGCGGCCCTACGGCGTCGCGGCGGTGTCGCTGTGGATGGGGCCGCTGCGCACTGCGCGCACACTGCGGGTATGGGAAAAGCATCCGGACAAGTACGCGGGCTTCGCGCCGGTGGCGGAGACGCCGGAGTTCACGGGGAGGATTATCGATGCGCTGTACCGCGACCCTGCGCTGATGGAAAAGTCCGGCCGGGTGTTGATTAGCGCCGAAGCGGCGCTGGCCTATGGCATCGTCGATTCGGAGGGGGTGCAGCCGCCGTCGTACCGGCAGGCACTGGGCGGGCCCCCGCCGGTGCATCCGGCGATTGTGGAATAGGAATTGGGCGCGCGCGAGCGTTGGAAATTGCCACCACCTCTCGCATGCGCACCCCTCTCCCGCAAGCGGGAAAGGGGTGCAAACAAGCGCGGCCTCCTACCCTCCCTGCGACACCAACCCCGTCGTGAACATCGTCGAGCGAATCAGCCACGCACCATCGATCCGCACATACTCATCCGCATAACGTCCCGTTAGAAAGGTACGCGAACCACTGGCATCATCCAGCGCCAGGTAGGCCAGATCCCAGCTGCCCTGCGCCAGATTGTCATCCAGCACACGGATATCCCCCTGCCCCGCAAAATGCATCTCCCGCAGCGTCGGCCGGCACGCCAGTTCCGCAAAGCACTGCACCAGTGCCTCGCGCCCGGCAAAGCTGCCGATCCGGTCATAGTGGATATGCGCGTTGTCCGGCACGAAACAGGCGCGCATCGCGTCAGGGTCCTTGTCATCGCAAGCGCGCAGGTAGCGCAGCTTGAGCGCGCGGATCGCCTCCGCGGCTTCCAGCCGCGCGACGCGGTCGGCAATGGCGGCAATGTCGGTCATGATCGGTTCCTTGTTCATCAGGCTTCACGCAACTGGTACTTCAACACCTTGCCTGCCGCGCTGACCGGCAGCGACGTCACGAACAGCACCTCGCGCGGCACCTTGTAGTTGGCCATGTGCCGGCGCGCCCAGGCGATCAGGGTTTCGGCCTCCACGCGCGCGCCGTGGCGCAGCACCACGTAGGCACGCCCCACTTCACCGAGCCGCTCGTGCGGGATGCCCACTACCGCCACCTGGGCCACGGCCGGATGCGCCACCAGCAGCTTCTCCACCTCCGCCGGATAGCAGTTGAAGCCGCCCACGATAAACATGTCCTTGATGCGGTCGGTGATGCGCAGGTAGCCGCGCGCATCGAGCGTGCCGACATCGCCGGTATGCAGCCAGCCTTCGCTGTCGATGGCTTCGGCGGTGGCTTCGGGCAGGCCGAAGTAGCCCTGCATCACGTTGTAGCCGCGCACCAGCACCTCGCCCGCCTCGCCGGTGGCGGCCGGCTGCCCCTGCCCATCGATGCAGCGGATCTCGATGCCCGGCATGGCGCGGCCGGAGGTGGCGGCGACGGTTTCGGCGTCGTCGCCGGCGCGGGTCAGCGTGGCAAAGCCGCACGACTCGGTCAGGCCGTAGCCGGTGATGATGGTGTCGAAGCCCAGTTCGTCGCGCATGCGCTGGATCAGCGCGGGCGCGATCGCCGAGGCACCGGTCACCGCGACACGCAGCGACGACAGGTCGAACTCACGCAGGCGCGGCGCGTTAAGCAGGGTCTGGTAGAGCGTCGGCGGCCCGGGCAGCACCGTGATGCGCTCGTTCTCCACGCGCGTCATCACGGCCTCGGCGTCGAACACCAGGTGGGGCAGCACCGTGGCCCCGCGCGACAGCGCGGCGAGCCATCCGGCCTTGTAGCCAAAGGTATGGAAGAACGGATTGACGATCAGGTAGCGGTCGCCCGGCCGCACCCCGGTGATGGCGGCCCAGCCGTCGACGGCACGCAGGTTCTGCGCGTGGGCGGTCATCACGCCCTTGGGACGCCCGGTGGTGCCCGAGGTGAACATGATGTCCATCAGCGTGTCGCCGCGCACCCCGTCCTCGCGCTTGGCGAACGCCGCCATGTCCGCCTGTGGCGCCAGCGCGAGGAAGGCTTCCCAGGCCAGCTCGTCGGGGCCGGGCGTCCGGCCCTGCCCGGGGCGCAGGATCACCAGCCGCTCCAGCGTGGCGGGGCGGTGTGGCGCCAGCATCTGCGGATAGCTTTCGCCGAGGAAAGCGTCGACGCAGAGCAGCAGGCGCGCGCCGCTGTCGGCCAGCACGGCGCCGGCCTCGGCCCCCTTCATGCGCGTGTTGAGCGGCACCAGCGCCGCGCCTATGCTGTGCGTGGCCAGCGCCGCGATGATCCATTCGGAGAAGTTCGGCGCCCAGACGGCAACCCGGTCGCCGGGCTGCACGCCCAGCGCCATCAGCGCCCGGGCCGCCTGTATCCGGCTGGCGTCGAGCGCGGCGTAGGTGAGGCGCAGCCCGTCTTCCTGGATGGCGATGCGCTCGCCGTGGCGCCTGGCCGCGCGCCGCACCAGCTCGGGAATGGTCGCGGCAATGTCGTCGTTGGCGGCGGCGAGGTCGAGGTCGAGGCCGGCCGGTGCCGCAATGGCGTCGATGATGTCAGATGGGGTCATGTCAATCCGGGAACTTCAGGTGGATTTCGGCGCTGGACGGGCGGGCCTGGCAAGCCAGGGTCCAGCCCGCCTCCAGGTCGGCGCGGTCGAGCACATGGTTCTCGCCGAGCGTCACGTCGCCCTGCGTCACCTGGCACATGCAGGCGCCGCACAGCCCGGCGCGGCAGGAATTGGGCGCGGCCACGCCGGCGCGCTGCAACGCGTCGAGCACGGTTTCGTCCGGCGCCACGCCGACGTGGTGGATCTCGCCGTCGAGCTGCACGGTCAGTGCGGCGCCGCGCATCGCGGGCGCGGGCGATGCCGTGGCGGTGTCCCCCGCGCTGGCGGCCCCGCTTGCCGGTGCCTTGGCCGCCGGCACATCGGGCAAGGACACGAAGCGCTCGACGTGCAGTTGCCCGCGCGGCACCCCCAGGGCCTGAAGCGCGGCCTGGGCGCCGTCCATGAACGGGCCGGGCCCGCAGACAAAGCATTGCGCCATGCTCCACGGCCGCACCAGTTCCTCGATCTGGCGCTGCGTGGGCGGCCCCTGCACGCTGTCCAACCAGTGGATCACGCGCAGCCGGCCGGGGTGGTTGCGCGCCAGTTCCGCAAGCGCCTCGCGGAAGATGATGGAGCGCTCGTCGCGGTTGGCATAGACCAGCGTGACCGCGCCGCGCCCGTGGCGCAGCGCCGCCTTGGCGATCGACAGCACCGGGGTGATGCCGCTGCCGCCGGCCAGCAGCAGGAAATCGCCATGCAGCGCGGGCGGGGTGAACACCCCGGCGGGCGGCATCACCTCGACCGTATCGCCCGCGCCCAGGTGGTCGCAGATCCAGTTGGACACGCGCCCGCTCTGCACGCGCTTGATCGTCACGCGCAGGGCGTTGTCCACCTCAGGCGTGCTCGACAGCGAATAGCAGCGCTGCAGCGGCACGCCGTCCACGGGCACGCGCAGGGTCAGGAACTGCCCGGGACGGTAGGCAAACGCATCGCGCAGGCCGTCCGGCAGCGCGAATACCAGCGAATGCGCCTGGTCAGTTTCCGTGACGACTTCGGCGATCTGCAGCCGGTGGAATTGCACTGGCGCCATGATGTCCTTCTATTGCTTGAGGGCGGGGTCAGGCCACGCCCATGATGGTCTGCGCGTTGTCGATACGCAGTTCCGCACCGTTGATAAAGCGCGATTCGTCGGAGGCCAGGAACAGCACCAGGTTGGCCACGTCGCGCGGATGGCACATGCGCTGCATCGGCTCGGCGCCACCCACCTCCTCCGGCAGGGCCGTGGCACCGCCCGGCAGGAAGGCCGCGGTCATCGGCGTAAGGATGCCGTCCGGGTGGATCGAGTTGCAGCGGATCCGGTAGCCGCTCTGCTTGCAGTGCCCCGCCACCGCGCGCGTGAGCGCAGCCACCGCGCCCTTGCTCGCGCTGTAGGCGCAGAACGCGCCCATGCCGCCCAGCGCCGCCACCGACGACATATTGACGATGCTGCCGCCGCCCGCCTTCATCGCGGCCACGCCGTACTTGCAGCCGAGGAAGTAGCCGTCGGCATTGATGCGCATCACGCGCTGCCATTGCTCCAGCGTGGCGTCCTCGACCGAACCCAGCAACAGGATGGCGGCATTGTTGACCAGCACGCTGGGGGCGCCGAATTGCTTTTCGGTGCGCGCCATCACCTGCTGCCAGCCGGCTTCGCTGGCGATGTCATGCGGCACGAACAGCGCGGTCTCGCCGATCTCGCGCGCCAGCGCATGGCCCGCCTCCTCGTTGAGGTCGGTCAGCACCACGCGCGCGCCCTCGCGCGCCAGCAGCAGCGCGTCTTCCTTGCCGACGCCGCTGGCGGCCCCGGTGACGATGGCGATCTTTCCTTCAGTACGTTGGCTCATGGGTGGTCTCCTCGTTGGTGTGTGCCTGCCGGTCGCCGGCAGGCTGTCGTGTCAGATGGCGGCCCGCGTTGCGCCCCGACCAGATGCAGTCGGCAAGCGACAGGCCGCTTACGTAATGGTTGGATGCGATGCCAGCGGCAGTGCGGCCCACGGCGTAGAGCCCTGGAATGGGCGCCCCGCCAGCGGCGGCCAGTACACGGCCGCTGGACTCTTCCACCGACAATCCGCCCAGCGTGATGGCAGGGCACGGAAAGACGCGGCTGTTGGCCGAGATGTCGATGGCAAGCCACGGCCCGGTTTCGAGCGACGCGCACATCGGCGCCGATTTGCCGGCCGGATCGGGGATCTCGCCGCGGGCCGCGGCGTTATAGGCATCGACGGTGGCCCGCAGCGCCGCGCCGGGCATGCCCAGCTTGCCGGCAAGCGCTTCGAGGCTGGAGGCACGCCGCGCCCCCGCCAGCATCAGCAGCGCCGCGGGCAAGGCCTGGAAGGCCCACAGCCGGCCGCCCAGGCATTCACGCAGCGCGGCGCGCGCCAGTTCGCGGTTCAGGACCAGCCAGGCCCGCCCGCCATGCCGTTCGCAGATGGCGTGGCCAAGGGTGGCGCCGTAGGTTTCCTCGTTGCCGATGCGCGCGCCCTGCGCATCGACCACGCAGCCGCGCGCCCAGTCGAACGGCGGATTGATGAAGCGCCATGCCGAGACCCGCTCCAGGTGCCGCGTGGCCGCGCCCGCCGACTCACCAAGGCGGATGCCGCTGCCGTCGCAGCCGGTCGCGCCAAGGCGCCAGTTCTGCAGGTATTTGCCGGCGTGGCGCGCCACCATGGCGCGGTTGAAGATAAAGCCGCCGGTGGCCAGCACCACCGCGCCGGTGCGCACCGCGACCGGGCGCGCATGGCGCAGTTCCAGTTGCAGCACGCGCTCGCGCAACAGGTCGGCCAGCGCAGGCGCTACGTTGTGCAGGCGCTCGGCCAGGCGCGCCAGGCGGGCGTGGCGTTTCTGGTGGCGGCCCGGCGACAGCTGCCACAGCTCGATGCCGACGACCGCGCCGTCCTGGTCGAGAATCAGCCGCCTTGCCGCGGTCTGGCGCATCACCGTCACCTCCGGCCGGGCCTGCACGGCGGCGCGCAGCACGGCGTACAGCGTGCGGCCGGACATGCCGGGGCCTTTCACGCGGTGACCGCGCGGCGCGGGCGCGGCATGCTGCGCGTAGGCGGCGACCGCTTCGTTGCCGGAGTAGTAGAGGTAGTAGGGCTGCGCCGGATACGAGGTCTTGCGCGGCGGCACGGTGGCGGCAAAGCCCACGCCCAGGCCTTCAAGCCAGCCGATCATCTCGCGGCTGCGCTGACAGAATGCCTGCAGCGTGGCATCGCTGACGACCCCGCCCGTCTCCTGGCGCAGGTAGTCCGCCATCGCCTGCGGTGTATCGGCATAGCCCGCGGCAGACTGGTAGGGCGTGCCGCCGCCGGCGTAGACCACCCCGCCGCTCTTGGCGCTGGCGCCCCCGCCTTCGAAGCGTTCCGCAACGATCACGCGCGCGCCGCCATGCGCGGCCTCCAGCGCGGCGCAGGCCCCGGCGGCGCCGAAGCCCACCACCACGGCATCGCAGGCGGCCTGCCACGGGTGTGCGTCCGGATCGTCGAGGCGCAGCGGCGCGTGGACCGGCGTGGCGGAATCGGTCGGAGGGTACATGCTGGCTTGCGCTCCCGGCTTAGGCCGAACACAGTGCGCCAAGCGGCGCGGACGTGGTGTAGGCACCATCGACATAGACCAGCGGCGACACCTCGCCAGCCAGCTTTACCTCGCGCAGGCGTCCGATGAAGACCGCGTGCGTGCCGTAGTCGAAGCGGCCATCCTGCTGGCACACCAGGTTCGCCTGGGCATCGCGCAGGCACGGCACGCCGAGCAGATCGTCCTCCCACTCGCCACTGGTGAAGCGTTCCTCGCCCTTGAGCCGGCCGCTGCAATCCACTGCGATATCGCGGTGGTCGGCTGCCAGCAGGTTGATGCAGAAGTCCGCGCCGGCATCCAGCGGCGGGTAGATCGAAGAATTGCGGTTGATGCAGATCAGCAGCGAAGGCGGGTCCGCGGACAGCGAATCGACCGCGGTCACGGACATCGAATAGCGGCGCTCGCCATGGCGGCAGCTGATCACCGCCACCGAGCGCGCCATGCGGCGCATCGCCATCAGCATGTCTTCGCGCAGCGCGGTGCTGGGTTCGGGGTTGGCGCTCATAGGGCCTCCTGTACGGTTTGAGCATGGGGCGCGGCGGCAGGCTGGCGCGCGTTCTGAGAGAGCACGTCGGCAGCGATAAAGCCGAAGGTCATGGCCGGGCCCAGTGTCGAGCCCGCGCCGGGATAGCTGGTGCCCATCATCGAGGCACTGGTATTGCCGATGGCGAACAGCCCGGCAATGGCGCTGCCGTCGTCGCGCAGCACGCGCGCGCTGGCGTCCGTCACCAGGCCGCCCTTGGTGCCGATGTCGCCGGCATCGATGCGCACGGCGTAGAACGGCGCCTTGCCGATCGGCGCCAGGCACGGGTTGGGCCGCACTGCCGGGTCGCTGTAGTAGGTATCGAACAGGTTGTCGCCCTTGCCGAACTCCTCGTCCACGCCGGTGGCAGCATAGTGGTTCATGCGCGCCACGCTGTCGGCCAGGCCGCCGGCATCGACACCGATCCGCTGCGCCAGCTGCGCCAGCGAGTCGGCGCGCACCAGGATGCCGGACAGGCTTGCCGGAATGCCGCGGTCCGGCATGACCGAGCCGGGCAGGATCGGCCCGCACGGATATTTGTGGCGGAAGGCGGCGTCGAACACCATCCACGCCGGCACGCTGCTGCCGGTTTTCTCGTGGTCGCGGTACATGGCGGGAACGAACTCGGAATACGGCGCGGCCTCGTTGACGAAGCGCCGGCCCTGCCCGTTCACCACCAGGCAGCCGGGCATGGCGCGCTCGATAAAGAGCGCGCGCTGCTTTTCCTCGCCCTGCACATGCACGGTGGGTGCGCCCCAGACGTGGGACATCAGCGCCACGCCGGCGCCGGCGGCCTGGGCGGCGCGGATGCCGTCACCGGTGTTGTTGGGCGGGGTCGCGCTCCAGGCGGCCTGGGTCGGCTGCGGCAGGTACTGTTCGCGCATGGCCTGGTTGCGCTCGAAGCCGCCGGCGGCCAGGATCACGCCGCGCAGCGCGCGGATCTCCACCACGCGCCCGTCCTGCACCGCGCGCACGCCGCGCACGGTGCCATCCTCGACGATCAGGTCCTGCAGCGCGGTGTCGAGCCACAGCGGAATCGCGCGGTCCATCATGGCCCGCCGCAGGCCGCCGACCAGGCTGTTGCCGAGCGTGAGCCGGCGGTCGCGCCGGGTCTTGCGGCGCCAGCCCAGGTCCAGCCAGTAGCGGGCAAACTGGCGCACCGCCAGGCCCAGCCAGCCGGGCGCGCGGCACAGCAGCGCATGCGCCTCGGCCGAGGTCACGGCCACGCGCCCGCCCACCAGCGTGCCCGGCGACGGCGGCCGCAGCCGTGCGAATTCCTCGCGCAGCTGCGCGCCGTCGAACGGCATCGGGTCGAGCGCGCGGTAGCCCGGCATCGCGCCCGGAACCTTCTGGAAGTAGTCCGCGTAGCGCGGCAGCGTGTAGTAACGCACGCCGGCCTGCTGCTCCAGGTACTGGAGCATGCGGGGCGCCTGCTCAAGATAGGCGCGCACGCGCTGTGGATCGCCGTGCTCGCCGGCGCACGCCAGGATGTATTCCAGCGCCGTGGCGTAGTCGTCGCGCCCGCCCGCCGGCGCGATATGGTGGTTGAGCGGAATCCAGATGCCGCCGCCGGACACCGCCGAGGTGCCGCCGTACTGGCTGCTCTTTTCCAGCACCACCACCGACAGTCCGCGGTCCGCGGCGCGGCAGGCGGCCAGCATGCCGCCGGCGCCCGAGCCGACCACCACCACGTCGAACTCGCTGGGCTGCATGCGCGCTCTGCTCTGGCTCATATTGGATCTCCGTGCGGCGCGCGGCTCAAATGAAGAAGTCAGTGTTGGCGCGGCCCATCATCACGCCGCCCAGGTTCTGGCCGAAGCGGTCCAGGTTGTTGGCGTAGTGGGCGCGGGCCGCATGCAGGTCGAGGAAGCGGCGCACCATCGGGTTGCTGCGGTAGATGCCGTTGCCGCCGGCATAGCGCAGCAGGCCGTTGGCCAGCTGCGCGCAGCGCTCGGCCACTTGCGCGGACTGGTAGCGGAAATGCAGGCGGCGCGGGGTCTGCACCTGGCCGCCTTCACGCGCAACGGCCAGCAGCTCGTCGAAATTGCGCTCAAGGATGGTCCGCATCTCGTCGATGGCGACCTGCGCGTTGGCGCAAGCCATCTGCGCGCCGCCGTCTTCCGCGGTCTTTCCGCCACCGTTGCTGCTGACGCGGCCGTCGGCATAGGCGACAAAGTCATCGAGCGTGCCTTCCAGCGCGCCGATGCAGGCGGTGCACACCGCGCGCACGAAGATCTGCGCGAACGGCAGCCGGTACAGCGGAACGTCATTGACCGCCAGCCCCGGGCTGGTGCCCATGGCGCCATCGACGGCGCGGTGGGTGCGGTACTCGGGCACGAACACGTCCTCGACCACGATATCGTGGCTGCCGGTCGCGCGCAGGCCCAGCACATCCCAGTTGCGCACGATCTTGTAGTCGGAGCGCGGCAGCAGGAAGGTGCGGTAGTCATAGGCGCCGCCCGGCTCGGCCGGCGGCACCAGCCCGCCCAGGAAGATCCAGTCGCACAGTTCGCTGCCGCTGGAGAACTTCCAGTGGCCGGAGAAGCGATAGCCGTCTTCGACCGGCGTGACCTTGCCCACCGGCATATAGGTCGAGGCGATCAGCGTGGCAGGGTTGCTGCCCCACACTTCCTGCTGCGCGCGCTCGTCGAACAGTGCCAGCTGCCAGTTGTGCACGCCGACCACGCCATAGACCCAGGCGGTGGACATGCAGCCCTTGGCCAGCGCCATCTGGATGCGGAAGAAGGTCTGCGGATCGAGTTCGTAGCCGCCGTGGCGGCGGGGCTGCAGCACCTTGAAGAAGCCCGCGGCCTGCATGTCGGCAATGGTCTCGGCGGGAATGCGCGCTTCGGCCTCGGCCTGCGCGGCGCGCTCGGCCAGCACCGGAATCATCTGCTCGGCACGCGCGATCAGCCGTGCCGCCAGTTCCTTGGGATTGTTGTCGTGATGCACCGCGGTCTCCTTGTTGCTTGGTCTTGTAGCTGGCCTTGATGTTTGCACCGGTGGGGCCGGGTGCCATCGTCTGTTGGGACTAGCTATGTCGCGATTTGGTGAGTGGGACTTCGTGGATGCTCTGGCCCTCTCCCCCGGCCCCTCTCCCGCAAGCGGGAGAGGGGAGCAAACCCGCAGGCTTGCATAGCGCCGATCAAGCCAGCGCGCGCAGCTTCCGTCCCTGCTTGCGGAAGTGCGGGATCACGTGCTCGCCGATATTGCGGATGGTTTCCAGCTGCGCCCACTGCGGCACCGTGCCCATCTGGCAGATGAACAGGATCTCGTCGGCGCCGGAATCGATCAGGCGCTGCACGTAGCCGATACAGTCCTCGACGGTACCGTAGGCATGGTTGGGGTTGAGCATCATCATCGACGGGTCGCTGAAATCCACCGAGACCTTCTCTGAGGCGAACTTGGTGTTGATGACGGCCTTGCCCTGCGCGTCCGTGGCGGTGACATGCTCGTCGTCCCAGGTGGACGGGTCGGGCCGCTCGCCGCCGGCATACCAGTACGACAGCGACTCCATGAAATAACGCTGGCCCTTGATGCCGATCTTGCGCGCGGCCAGGCCGTCTTCCAGCACGATGGTCGGGCACAGCGCGGCCAGGTGCTGGTGCGGGCGGAAGCCCACCTGGTCCTCAGGCTTGCGGGTCTCCCACGCGGTACGGTAGATCTCGTTCTTTTTGGCGACATCCTCGGGGCCGCCAAAGCCAAGCACCAGCGCGCCCATGCCGCGCGCGCCGGCGCGCTGCAGCGTGTCGGCATTGGTGCAGGCCAGGTACATCAGCGGGTGCGGGTCCTGGCGCGGCTTGGGGTGGATCGGGCGGCGCGGGATCTTGATGAACTCGCCGTCGTGCTCGATCTCGTCCTGCGTCATGATCTTCGGGATCAGGTACATCGATTCGTCGATCATCGGGTGCAGGCTGTTCAGGTCGTAGCCGAAGGTGCCGGCCTCCTGCTGGGTGCCGCCCTTGCCCACGCCGAAGTGCACGCGGCCTCCGGACAGGATGTCCAGCGTGGCGATGCGCTCGGCCACCTTGACCGGATGGTTCATCGCCGGCGGCAGGCACACCACGCCGTGGCCGATGCCGATGCGCTGCGTGCGCCCGGCGACGAAGGCCAGGAAGGTTTCCGGCGCGCTCATGTGCGCATAGTTGGTCAGTGCGGTGTGCTCGACCGCCCAGACCACGTCAAAGCCCATGTCCTCGGCCAGCACCACCTGTTCCATGATTTCATCGAACACCTTGTGGTCGCCGGCACGCGAGGCATCGACGGTCTGGGCTTCATAGATCAGTGAAAAACGCATTGCAGTCCCCTTGTCTGGCATTGATGGTTCAGGACCGCCGCCGGGGCGCCGCCCGTTGCCGCGCCACCGGCCCGAAACGGCCTGTGTGATCGCAGTGTGGTCGGCGCAAGGCGTTGCAACATCGTCTGATTGGATTATGAACAGGACATGGAGCATCCCTATCATTGGCCGCGGGCATCACGCCCGCTTTCACCAGGAGGATCAGGACATCATGCAAGCCAGGCTGCTGCTTTACCCCGTCGCGGACATCGACACCGCGCTGCCGTTCTTCACGGAAGGACTCGGACTACCGGTGAAGTTTCGCGACGGAAACCGCTATTGCGCGCTCGACGCGGGCGCGCTGACGCTGGCGCTGGTGGCCGGCGAGGAACGCCTGGTGGACCAGCCCGCGCTGGCCTTCAAGGTGGATGAGGGTGACGATATCGCCGCGGCAATGGCGCGGCTGGTGGGTGCCGGTGCCGGCGTGACGCTGCCCGCGGCGCAGGGGCCGCATGAGACGCGCGCGGTGCTGGAAACGCCGGAAGGCTTTGCGCTGGTGCTCAGCGCAAAGCCCTGACGTGCGTTACGTGGTTTAGCCGAGAGAAATCACGCTGCTCAGCAGCATGCGCACCAGCGTGGCCTGCCGGGTCACGCCGGTCTTGGAGAAGATCGCGCGCAGGTGCGCGCGCGCCGTGTTCTTGCTGATGCCGAGCTCGTCCGCGGCCTCATCGAGCGTGAGCCCGTTGGCCAGCTGCAGCGCCAGCTGCGTCTCCGCCGGGGTGAAGTCGAACAGCTGGCGCACGACCTCGTGCGAGGCCTGCGAGCGCCGCTCGGGGTCGCGGATGAACACCACGCAGGCGGGGCGCTTGCGGTTGTCCTCGGACCACTCGCTGAGCGGGATGGTGCGGATCAGCACGCCCAGCCTGGCGCTGCCGGACGGGCGCGTGATCGACATCGCTTCCATCAGCGCCGGCGTGGTGCCGAGGTGGCCCATCATGGCCTGGCGCAGCAGGCGCTGGAACTTGCGGTTCTCCTGGCCGTATTCCACGTCCAGGCTGCCTTTGGCGACACGGATGCCATCCTTGGCGCCCAGGATTTCATCGGCGGCGGCATTGGTCTTGATGATGGTGCCGGACTCGTCCAGGATCACCATCCCGACCAGCATGCGGTCGATGGCGCTGGCATAGACGGTGCGCTCGGATTCAACCACGTCGATGCGCGAGTGCAGGTCCACCGCGCGCTTCAGGTGCGGCAGCAGCGCGGTGCACAGCGCCTTGTCCGCGGCGGAGAAGTCGCGTCCGTCATGCTCGCGGCACACGCGGAAGCGGCATTCGACGCCGTCATCGGTACGCAGGTCCGCGCCAAGGATGTAGCGGATGCCGATGTCCTTGAGGAACTGCTGGTAGAGCTCGCTCTGGCACCAGGCGCCGGGCCCGAGATGCTCATCGATGGTCACCACCCGGTCCGACGGCAGGCCGATGAACGGGTCGAGCGCGTAGTAGTAGTTGTTGTAGGAGGTCTCGCCCGGCAAGGTCGAGCCATGCTCGGACGCATTGATCATCAGCCCGGGCCGGTCCGTGGCCGGCGAGCGCAGGATCAGGGTGCAATAGTTGGCATTGAGCTGGCGGCGGATCTGTTCCAGTGCCTTGCCCCAGGGCACCTGCTCCATCGGGCCCTGGTAGATATTGCCCAGCAATGTGCTGAACTCCGACAGCGACACCGTCGCCTGCGCGAACAGGTGTGCGGCCGCCTGGTTCTGGCTAACCTCCATCAGCATTTTCCTCTGTCTCCATTGTGGCGTGCGCAGCGCTTCGGGCGTGCCGGGTCGGCGCTGGCCTGCTACGGGCTCTGTGGCCCTTTTTTGTGCCCTGATTATAGGGACGGCAAAGGGGTCGCGGCTTGCCCCCGCCTTCGTGGTTTGCCCTAGGCAAGACCGGCTGCACACGCTGGCCGGACTAGTCCTGCGGGACAGGCCAATCCTCACGCGCCGGCGGGCCGAACACATACTCCAAACAGACTAAGGACAGACCCGTCCCGGCCGTTCAAGGGCAAACCCCTACACGCCGTGTGATGCCACCCTGTCCTACCCAAACAGACGATGCCGTGCCGCCGCGCTGCCGCTACAAGTCAGCCATGCGCGGCGATCCCCGCCGCCTTCTTTTCACGGAGAACCATGACCATGGCGGCAAACCCGCGGCTGCAGGCCGCAGTGATCACCGGAGCGGCAAGCGGCATCGGCCGCGCGCTCGCGCAGGCGCTGGCAGCGCAAGGCTACGCGCTGGCGCTGGCCGATATCGACGCCGGCGCGCTTGAAGCGGTGCGCGAGGCGCTTGCCGGCCAGGGGGCGAACGTCATCGCCGTCCCCACCGATGTCTGCGACGCGCGGCAGATCGAGCACCTATGTGAAGAGAGCTTCCTGCGCCTGGGCCGTGTGGACCTGCTGGTCAACAACGCCGGCGTGCTCGTCACCGGCCGCTGCTGGGAGCTGCCGCCGGAAGTGTTCGACCACGTGATGCGCGTCAACCTGTGGAGCGTGCTGCACGCGCTGCGCTGCTTCGTGCCGCGCATGGCGGCACAAGGCGCCGGCCATATCGTCAACGTGGCCTCGATGGCCGGCCTGGCCGTGGGGCCGTGGCTGGCCCCCTACACGCTGTCCAAGCAAGCGGTGGTGGCGCTCAGCGAAGGGCTCGCGCTGGAGTTGCAGGCGGCGGGCCTGCCGCTGGGCGTGTCCGTGGTCTGCCCCGGTCCGGTGGCCACCGGCATCGCTGCCGGCCTCGACGGCGGCGGCGCGCAGGAGGTGGACCAGATGAACGGCGCGCTGCGCAGCGGCATTGCCGCCGGCATCACGCCGGACGCGGTCGCGCGCTTCATCCTGGACGGGGTCTCGGCCGGCCAGTTCTGGATCCTGCCGCACGAGCAGGCCGTGCATGCGGCGCTTGCGCGCGCGCAAGGCATTGCCGCCGGCACCGCGCCGGCGTTCGCGCTCTGACACCGATTTCCCCACCGCAATCCAGGAGACCCCATGCCGCTCGATCCCCAGGCCCGCGCCGTGCTTGAAGCCATGGCCGCCATGCCCAGCCCCGACTTTTCCACGCTGCGCGCGGCCGACTACCGTGCCGCGCTGGCTGCCATGCCCGCGTTCGCGCCCGGCGACACCGTCGCCGCGCAGCAAGACCTCACCATCGATGGCGCCGCAGGCCCGCTGAAGGCCCGCCTGTACCGGCCCGACGACGGCACCGCACTGCCGCTCGTGGTCTATTTCCATGGCGGCGGCTTTGTCCTCTGCGGCCTCGATTCGCACGACAACATCTGCCGCGGCCTGGCGCGCCGCAGCGGCGCGCTGGTGCTGTCGGTCGACTACCGGCTCGCGCCGGAGGCACGCTTCCCGGCCGCGGCCGACGACGCCGTCGCGGCCGTGCGCTGGGCCGCCGCGCATGCGGCACAACTGGGCGCCGACCCGGCCCGCCTTGCCGTGGCCGGCGACAGCGCCGGCGGCAACCTTGCCGCCGTTGCCTGCCAGCAGCTGCGCGGCAGCGCCATCGCGCTGCGGCACCAGCTGCTGCTCTACCCCTACCTGGACTGCAGCGACGCCGCGGCCACCAGCGCCAGCTACCGCGAATGCGCGCAGGGCTACTTCCTCAGTGCCGCGGAACTGGACTGGTATCGCGCCCAGTACCTGGCCAACCCGGCGGACGCCACCGATGTGCGCGCCAGCCCGCTGCACCAGCGCGAGCTGCACGGCCTGCCGCCAGCCACCATCATCACCGCCGAATACGACCCGCTGCGCGACCAGGGCGAGGCCTATGGCGAGGCCCTGCAGCGCGCGGGCGGCAGCGCCACCGTGCGCCGCTGGCCCGGCCAGTTCCACGGCTTTATCAGCATGCAGGGGATGATCGATGCCGCCAGCGATGCACTGGATGCGGCCGCGGCATCGCTGCGCCAGGCCTTCGGCAGTACCAGCCGGCAGGAGGCAGCATGAGCGCCACCACACTGCCGCCGATGGCCGACGTGCTCGCGGCACTGGCCGCGGGCCAGCGTGTGCTGGTGATCGAGGACGAGACCGACGAGGCCACCGGCTGCGTCCTGGTCGCCGCCGAGCGCGCCAGCGAGGCCGATGTCAACTTCATGGCCGCCGAGGCGCGCGGCCTGGTCTGCATGGCAATCACCGAGGCGCGCCGCGCGCTGCTGCAGCTGCCGCCGATGGCCGCGAACCACCGCCAGCGCGAGCGCTACACGGTGTCGATCGAAGCGGCCAGCGGCGTCAGCACCGGCATCTCCGCCGCCGACCGCGCGCTCACGCTGCGCGTGGCGGCGGCAGCGCGCGCGCAGCCGCATGACCTGGTCCAGCCCGGCCACATCTTCCCGGTGGTGGCCCAGCCCGACGGCGTGCTGCGCCGCGCGGGCTTTGCCGAGGCCTGCTCAGACCTGCCGGCGCTGGCCGGTCGCGTAGCCGCCGGCGCCTACGCGATGCTGCTCGATGACGACGGCGACCTGCTGCGCGGCCCCGCCCTGCTGGCCTTCGCGCGGCACCACGGCCTGCCGGCGGTTTCGATCAGCGGGCTGATCCACCACCGGCTGCTGACCGAAAGCGCACTGTGCCGCACGCATTCGACGGAACTGGCCACGCCCTTCGGTTGCTTCACCGTGCACGCCTACCATGACGCGCCGGTCGATGCGCTTCATCTTGCGCTGGTGCTGGGCCAGCCCGATCCTGGGCAGCCAGTGCTGACACGCGTGCAGACCGTGGAAATGCAGCGCGACGTGCTGGGCTTCGGCACGCCGGCCCTGCCCGCCTGGAACCTGGAGCGCTCGCTCGCCCGCATCGGCGCCGAGGGTTGTGGGGTGCTGGTGCTGCTGGATGAGCGCGAATCGCCGCAGCAGCGGCTGGAGCGGCTGGCAGCGCCGGCCGCCGCCATGCCGGCGCCGGCCTTCGCGCAACGCGCGCTGGGGGTCGGGGCGCAGATCCTGCGCGATGTGGGGGCGCACAAGCTGCGCCTGCTCAGCCACCCGGTGCCGTATCGCGCCGTCACCGGCTTCGACCTGGAGGTCACCGAGTTCGTGCCGCCGTGCTGAATTATCAGGAACGGGGACCGAAGCAATCTGCAAAGCAGCGCGTGAAGCGCTCCACTTCGGCGTCTGGCAGGTGGTTGATGCCGCCTGCCAGGCGCCGGCCGCCGCCGGTCTCGAAGCCGCGGCAGAAATCGGCCGCCCCGGTGGCGCTGTGGGCGGGCACCCGCACGCTGACGGCAAAGCCGCCGCCGGACTTCGGCGAGAGCAGGCCGATGGCGTCGCCGGGCCGCCCGCGCACCAGTTCATTGGCCAGCACGCCGATCGCGCGCCGGGCCCACGGCGCGTCAGGCAGCACCAGCAGCGCGGCGCCGGGCACTTCGTGCGCGGGCGCCAGGCGGCGCGCGCGGGCCATGTCGTCCGCATAGCCGTCGCACAGCACCGCATAGGCCCCGCATTGCGCGGCGAACGCCAGCGGGTCGGCAAACGGCAGCATGTGCCGCGCCAGCTCGGCGGGATCGAAATGCAGGTCCGCCACGCACTCGCCATAGGCGTTGTAGTTCAGGCACGTGCCCAGCTGTTCCAGCACCGCGGTTTCGCGCTCGCCCAGCCCGGCCTGCGCCGCCAGCGCGCGCGCCACGCTGCCCAGGTTGTCGCCGAACGCGGCGGTGATCGCCCAGCGCCGGTGGCAGCCGTCCAGGTGGCGGTCGACCAGGAGGCTGGTGCAGACCTCCGGCCCCTCGTCGATATGCGCGCGCAGGCCGGCATGCCCGGGCAGTTCGCCGGCATGGTGGTGGTCGAAGTAGTCCACCCGCGCACCGGCGCCGAGCAGCCGCATCAGGCCATCGCGGTTCTGCTCCAGCGAGATGTCCAGCGCGGTCAGGGTATCGCCGGGCCCGGCGTCGATGCGCTCGAGCAGCCGGATATCGCGCTTGACGCCGGTGACCAGCGTGGCGTCGCCGGGCTGCGCCAGGCGCAGCTGCTGCAGGGCGCACAGGCCGTCGGCGTCGCCGTTGAAGGCAAAGTAGCGTGTCATTGGTGTGGTCAGGACTCAGGGCATGAAATCGCCGCCGTTGGCATCGAGCGAAGCGCCGGTGATGGCCCTGGCGTAGTCTGACACGAGAAACAGCGCAGCGCGCGCGCAGTCGTCGTCGGTCGGCATGCGGCCCAGCGCAATCTGCGCGGTCACCGGCGCGATCACGGTGTCCTCGCTCACGCCCTGCTCGGCCGCGGCGTGGCGCACATAGCCCTGCACCGGCTCGCCCCACATCCAGCCCATGAAGATGCTGTTGGCGCGGATGCCATGCGGGCCCAGTTCGCGCGCCAGGTACTTGACCGCCACCGCCAGCGCGCCCTTGGACGCCGCGTAGCCGGATTCGCCGGGCATCGGCTTGCGCGTGGCCTGGGTGTTGATCATGACAATGGCGCCGCCGCCCTGCGGCTTCATCAGCGCCGCCACTTCCTGCGTCAGCGTCATGGTGCCGAACACGTTAGTGTCGAACACCTGGCGCCAGACATCCAGGTCGGCCGCTTCCACCGGCTCGGGGAAGTTGCCGTGCTGGAAGGCGCTGTTGACCAGCGCATCGATGCGGCCGAAGCGGCGCATGGTCTCGCCGGCCAGGTGCCGGGACTGGGCCCGGTCGGTGATGTCGGTCACCACCTTGAGCACTTCGCAGTCGGCGCCTAGTGCATCGATGCGGGCCTGGGCGTCGTCCAGCTTCGCCGCGGTGCGCGCGGCGATGGCAACGGCGCGGGCGCCTTCGCGCGCCGCCTCAACGGCCAGCTTGACGCCCAGCCCGGGACCGATTCCCGACACGATGACGACCTTGTCTTTCAACAGCATGGTGTTGTCTCCTGTGATGCGCAGTGCGCTGTCTTAGTTTTGCTTCAGGATGTGCCGCGCGCGGTAGCCGGCGAAATCGCGTTCCAGTTGTTCCTGGCTCAGTCCGAACTGCTCCAGCGTATAGGCGTGCGCCGCGCGCTGGTTGCGCGGGTTGCCCTCCATCCATGCCCACATGCCGGCGCGCGCGGACTCGGTCAGCGGCATGCCGGCAAAGCGGTAGACCGCCTGCGCCACGCCGAAGGGATCGCGCACGGTATCCTCGAAACGCACGTCGAGGAAGCAATCGGCAGGCAGCCCGTCGCGCACCGTCATGGCATGGGCGGTGGCGCGCTGCATCTGCCCGCTCCACTGCCGCCCCACCGTGGCGGCATCGGGCGCGTCGGCGTACAGCTTCCACAGCGTATGCGCCATGCTGGCCATCGACGGAATGGTCTGGGCGGGGTCGCGATGGGTCAGCACGACCTGCGCGCCGGGGAAGACCCGGAACAGGATTTCCAGCGTATGCAGGTGCTGCGGCGTCTTCAGCACCCACCGCTGCGCCGGCGGCTCGCCGCGCTGCCGCTTCTGCCACTGCAGGAACTGCAGCATGGTCTTCAGGTAGGCATAGACCTGGGTGTGGTCCTGGCGCGCCAGCCAGTCGGTATAGGACGGCACGTTGGCGTAGGAATCCATCGCGCACAGGAAGGAATGCTCCATCAGCATGAATTCCTCATCGGCCGCCATCGCGTCGAGCGGATGGATGGCGAGGATGTCCGGGATAAAGCGGATCATCTGCGCCACCTCCTCGCGCGCCAGCCCGATGCGCCGGCCGGCATCGCGCACGTCCTCGCCGGGCAGCGGCGCCGGGTAGCGCGTTTCCCACCACGCCGCCGAGTGGAAGCGCGCGTCCGTGGCCAGCATGCGCTGCAGCAGCGTGGTGCCGGTGCGCGGCAGGCCGACGATCACCAGCGGATCGTCGACGCGCTCTTCCAGGATTTCGGGATGGCGCCGGCAGTAGTCCTGGATCACCAGCCGGTTCACCAGTTGCGCCTGCAGCTTGCCTTGCAGCATCTGCGCGCCCTGCGGCGACAGCCCGGCTTCGCGCGCAAGCGAGTCGGACAGCACCGCCAGCGCCTCGCGGTAATCGCCCGGGCCAAAGTCAGTCAGTCCGCCGGCCTGTGCGCTGGCCTGTGCCAGCAGTCGCTCCACGTCAAGCACTGCGGTGTGGTCGGATGCGATGGTGTTCATGCGTTCTCCCTGCATTCATTCCTGAGCGATTCAAGCTTGACCACGCGCGTGCGCGGATGCACCGGCTGCGCCGCCCCCACCCAGCGCCAGCACATGGTGCCGTTGCGGTGGCCCGCGGCTTCCAGCCAGTTGGGCAGGCCCGGATCGCGCGCGCTGAGGACGACGGTGACGCCGCCGTTGGCATCCAGCCGGGCACTGTGCTTGTTCAGGCAGATGTCGTGGTAGCGGTAGTCGAGCGACTCCATCCAGTAGTTGTTGATCTGGAAATTCCAGAAATCGCAGGCCGGCACCCGGTCCACCTCGACCACCAGCGCCTCGTCGTCCGCCAGCGCCCAGCAGGAGTGGTAGTAGAAGATGTTGGGATCGCCGCCGGCCGCCTGGCATACGGCCTGGTCGGCGGGCGGCAGCGCATTGACATGGCCGCCATAGCCCTGGGCCCAGTCGGCGAAGATGCGCGCGGTCCCCTCGACAAAGCCAGCGGCGCGCAGCAGGCCGCCATGCAGGCGTTCAGCGTCGAGCACTGGCGGCTTGTCGCTGCCATTGAGGCGCTCGATGTGCAGTTCGGCCGGGGTCTCGGCCTTGCGGTCCATAAAGGTCTGCCGCACCACCAGCGCGTTGGTGCCCGGCTCCATGCGCACCCAGTTGCCTTCGTGCTGGCGCGCGCTGAGGGCGATCTCGAAACTGCCATCGGCCGCCACTGCCAGCTTGTTGCTGTCGAGAAAGCCGGTCTGGACCATGCGCCCGTCGGTTTCATAGCCGCCCTTCTGCGTGCCGAAACTCAGGTACGCCACCGTGCCGCGCCGGCCGCGGATGCGGTACTCGGCACTGCCGTCCAGGCGTGCGTATCGGTACAGGTTGTCCGGATTGTCCGCGCCGATCTTGGCGGTTTCGTGCGACGGCGAGAAGAAGCCGGGAAACGCCGGATCGGCAAATTCCACATGCATCTCCAGCGCAATGCGCAGCAGGCGGCTCAGGTAGCGGAAGCCCTCGGCGCGCGTGAGCGCGTCCGAGGGGGCCTCCGGGCGCAGGATCTGCTGCCCGCTGCGCTTGAGCACCTCGCAAAACTCGGCCCAGGTCTGGCCGCTCAGCAATTGTTCTTCGGCGGAGTTCGCCATCTGCCTGCTCCCGTGGTTCGTCGGCGAAGCAACGATACCGAGCGCGGGGCCGCCCCAGCCTCGTCCGGGTGGACTAGGAAATGCGCGCCGCGTCCCGCGATTTCTTAGTCCGCCCGGACGAAGTGGCGAAGGGCCCCGGCTCGCTACCTTGTGCCCATGCCAGACCGCCGCGACATCCCTGCACGGCGCCGGCAAACCAAGAGGAGATCCCGATGTTGACCCACCTGGAGCAACTGGAGGCGGAGAGCATCCACATCATGCGGGAGGTGGTGGCGGAATGCGAAAACCCCGTCATGCTCTATTCCATCGGCAAGGACAGCGCCGTGATGCTGCACCTTGCCATGAAGGCCTTCCATCCCGCGCGGCCGCCGTTCCCGCTGCTGCATGTCGATACCACATGGAAGTTCGGCGAGATGATCGCGTTCCGCGACCAGACCGCCGCGCGGCTTGGCCTGGACCTGCGCGTGCATGTCAACCCTGAAGGGCTGGCGCGCAATATCAGCCCGCACGAGCACGGCTCCGCCGTCCATACCGACGTGTGGAAGACCCAGGGCCTGAAGCAGGCGCTGGACCACTACGGCTTTGACGCCGCCTTCGGCGGCGCGCGCCGCGACGAGGAAAAGTCGCGCGCCAAGGAGCGCGTGTTCTCGGTACGCACCGCCCAGCACCGCTGGGACCCGAAGATGCAGCGCCCCGAGCTCTGGCGCCAGTACAACACCCGCAAGCGCAAGGGCGAAAGCCTGCGCGTGTTCCCGCTGTCCAACTGGACCGAGCTGGACATCTGGCAATACATCTACCTGAACGACATCCCCATCGTGCCGCTCTACTACGCCAAGGAGCGCCCGGTGGTGGAGCGCGACGGCACGCTGATCATGGTCGACGACGAGCGCCTGCCGCTGCGCCCCGGAGAAACGCCGCAGCTGCGCAAGGTGCGCTTCCGCACGCTGGGCTGCTACCCGCTCACCGGCGCGATCGAGAGCGAGGCCGACACCCTCGGCGGCATCATCCAGGAAATGCTGCTGGCAACCACCTCGGAGCGCCAGGGACGGCTGATCGACAGCGACTCGGCCGGATCGATGGAAAAAAAGAAGCAGGAGGGATACTTCTGATGGAAACCCTGATCGACACCGCGCCCGCGCTTGCGCAGGACGCCGCGCAAGCCACCGGCACCTCGGGCGAGATCGCCCACTACCTGCGCGCCCAGCAAAACAAGAGCCTGCTGCGCTTTATCACCTGCGGCAGCGTCGACGACGGCAAGAGCACGCTGATCGGCCGGCTGCTGTATGAATCCAAGATGCTGTTCGAAGACCAGCTCGCCCAGCTGGAGGCCGACTCGAAGAAAATGGGCACGCAGGGCGAGAACCTCGACTTCGCGCTGCTGGTGGACGGCCTGGCCGCGGAGCGCGAACAAGGCATCACCATCGACGTGGCCTACCGCTTCTTCGCCACCGACAAGCGCAAGTTCATCGTCGCCGACACGCCCGGGCACGAACAGTACACGCGCAACATGGTCACCGGGGCCTCCACCGCCGACCTGGCCATCCTGCTGGTGGATGCGCGCCGCGGCGTGCAGACCCAGACGCGCCGCCACAGCTACCTGGTGGCCACGCTTGGCATTCGCCGTGTGGTGCTGGCCGTCAACAAGCTGGACATGGTCGACTACTCGCGCGAGGTCCATACGCGCATCGAGAACGAGTACCGGGAGTTCGCCCGGCAGATCGGCCTGACCGATATCACCTGCATTCCGATGTCGGCCCTGCGCGGCGACAACATCACCGAGCCCAGCGCCAATACCCCGTGGTACCACGGCCCGACGCTGATGGCCCACCTGGAGAACGTGCCGATCGACAACGCGCCCGTGCAAGGCGAACCGTTCCGGTTGCCGGTGCAGTGGGTCAACCGGCCCAACCTGGACTTCCGCGGCTTTGCCGGCACCGTCAGCGCCGGCGAGATCCGCCGTGGCGACCGCGTGCGCGCGCTGCCCTCGGGCCGCGAGAGCCGCGTGGCCGGCATCGTCGGCGCCGCCGGCGCGTGCGAGCACGCCATGCGCGGCCAGGCGGTGACGCTGACGCTGGAGGACGAGATCGACATCAGCCGCGGCGACGTGCTGGCCTGCCCGGAAGACCCGCCGGCAGTGGCCGACCAGTTCGAGGCCACGCTGGTGTGGATGAACGAGGACGCCATGCTGCCCGGGCGCCCCTACCTGCTCAAGCTCGGCACGCGCACCGTGGGCGTGACCGTGGCGCAGCCCAAGTACAAGGTCAATGTCAACACGCTCGAACACCTGGCCGCGCGCACGCTGGAGCTGAACGAGATCGGCGTGTGCAACCTGCACCTGGACCAGCCGGTGGCCTTCGATCCCTACGCGCGCAACCGCGAGCTGGGCGGCTTCATCATCATCGACCGTCTCAGCAACAACACGGTCGGCGCCGGCATGCTGCACTTTGCGCTGCGCCGGGCGCAGAACGTGCACTGGCAGGCCATCGACGTGGACCGCCGCGCCCATGCCGCGCTCAAGCACCAGTCGCCGCGCATCGTCTGGTTCACCGGGCTCTCCGGCGCGGGCAAGTCCACCATCGCCAACCTGGTGGAAAAGCGCCTGCACGCGCTGGGCCACCACACCTACCTGCTCGACGGCGACAACGTGCGCCACGGCCTGAACAAGGACCTGGGCTTCGCCGAGGCCGACCGCGTCGAGAACATCCGGCGCGTGGCGGAAGTGGCAAGGCTGATGCTCGATGCGGGCCTGATCGTGCTGGTGTCCTTTATCTCGCCGTTCCGCTCGGAACGCGAGATGGCCCGCGCGCTCGCCGGCGACGGCGATTTCGTCGAAGTCTTCATTGACACGCCGCTGGCGGTGGCCGAGCAACGCGACCCCAAGGGCCTGTACCGCAAGGCGCGGCGCGGCGAGCTGAAGAACTTCACCGGCATCGATTCGCCGTACCAGCCGCCCGAGCGGCCCGAGATCCGCATCGACACTACCGCCGACACCGCGGAGCAGGCGGCGGAGCGGATCGTGGCGTGGCTGCGGGAGAAGCCCTAGGCCGAACGGACGATGAGGCGACGGACGGGGTCGGTACGATGGGAACGGCGGGATTTGCGTCTCGGAGTGCTGACAAGCTTGCCAAGTGCCATTGAGTCTGAATGACCAGTTGTGTGCTCCCTCTCCCGCTTGCGGGAGAGGGTTGGGGAGAGGGCCGGTGTGTCGACGAAGTGCAGGCTGTCGATACTGCCAATGCCTGCCCTCTCCCCCGGCCCCTCTCCCGCAAGCGGGAGAGGGGAGCAAACCCGCGGCATGCGGGTTTTGTCAGCAATCAGGGGCGAGATTCGCGCTTTTGACTGTTGCCACGACCCGACGGACCGCCATCATGCTGCCAGCCCCCCTGCCCGCCGCCGAGCTGAGCGCCCTGCTCGCCCAGCTCTACCAGGGCCCGACCGAAGCCATGCCCTGGGCCGGCTTCCTGGAAAGCGTGCGCCAGCGCCTGGGCGCCGCCTTCGTCACGCTGGTGCTGCGCCACCCTGCCACCGACCGGCCGGGCCTGATCGTCAATGCCTCCGACTACGGCCCGCACCTGCCGGGCGAGCCCTCGTACAGCGAGCAGTACTACGCGCTGTGCCCCTTCCTGGACCTGCACCCGGACCGGCTCTTCAGCGCCGACGAACTGTTTGGCGAAGCCGGCTGGCTGGCACACCCCTTCTACACGCAATACCTTCAACCGCTGGGCCTGCGCTATATCCTGGCGGCCAACCTGGTCACGCCCGACGGCGTGGAATGCGCGCTGTTCATCAGCCGCGTCCACGCGGGACAGGACTTCGGCGAGGCCGACAAGGCACTGCTGCACGGCCTGCTGCCGCACCTGAAGCGCGCAGTGGACCTGCATGCCGCGCTCGACGTGCTTGCATCCGAACGGTCCCTGTACGCGGATGCCGTCGACCGGCTGCAGGTCGGCACGGTGATCCTGGACGAACACGGCAGGACCATCCGGACCAACGACGTCGCCGGCCGCCTGCTGCAGGCGCGCGACGGCCTCTACCTGTCAGACGGCGCGCTGCACGCGCACTGCCCGGTGGAAAACCGCAGGTTCCGCAAGATCCTGGAAGGCGCGGCCCAGGCCCACGCGCTGGCCGCACCGCGCAGCGAAGTCACCACGCTGAGCCGGCCCGCCGCGCCCACGCCCCTGAGCGTGCTGGTGCGGCCGATCCCGCTCAGCTATCGCAGCGAAGACAAGTCGCGCCGACCCGCGGTGGCGGTGTTCATCCGCGACCCGGCGGGATCGCCGCGCAACACCCACGCCAACCTGCGCAAGCTGTTCCACCTGACCCCGACCGAGATCGAACTGGCTTTGCTGATGGTCGACGGGCTGACGCTGGACGAAGCCGCGATGCGGCTCGGCATCAAGAAGAACACGGCACGGGCGCACCTGCGGGGCATCTTTGCCAAGACCGGGGCGACGCGGCAGGCGCTGCTGGTGAAGATGTTGCTGTCCAGTGTGGTGGGGATGGGGTAAGGGCTTCGTACTCCAAGCGGACGATGCCGGAGTAGCGCCGGACTGCTTTAATCCTCGCAAACCACCGGAGACGAGTCGATGACCGAGGATGCCGTGCAGCTTGCCGATCTCCTCTACATCTATGCCGAGCGCATGGACGCCGGCGATCTGCCTGGGGTCGCCGCACTGTTCGAGCATGCAGAGATCGACACCGGAGATGCAGTGCTGCGAGGTTCCGAGGCCATGCTCAAGCTCTGGCAAGCCTATGTGAAATTGCATGCGGATGGAACGCCCAGAACCCGGCATGTCATCAGCAATCCGATCATTGAGATTGCTTCGGGCAAGCTGACAGCTACCGTCAGATCGTACTACACGGTCCTTCAGGCATCCGACCGAATCGCGCTGCAGGTGATTGCGGCCGGTCGCTATCATGACGCCTTCGAAAAGGTCGACGGACGCTGGCGCTTCAGCCGCCGGAATTATTCGATGCTCGATCTGAAGGGCAACCTGACCGATCATCTGCTCTTCCCGTCTGCCTGAGAGATGGCGCGGCGGCACTCCTGGCAGGTCGAAATGCTAGGCAAGCAAGCGCAAGGCATCAGCGAGCGAAAGCACCGTTGTGCGCGAATCGAACGCCGTTGAAAAGAGATGGTCGTGCACGACCTGATCCGGGTCGTAGCAGCAATCCTTGACCGTGAATAGCCGGAAGTCCGCATCGCTCGCATAGGCGACCGACGACAGCACCACACCGGTCGAAGCAATGCCCACCATGAGCAGGGTATCGATACCCTGCGCGGAAAGCCGTACCTGCAGGTCAGTACCAAAGAACACGCTGGCGCGATGCGCGATGATCAGCGGCTCGGTGGCCTGCTGGCCGAGTTCCGGCGAGATCTGGTCGTCGACGAAAAGACCAAGCTGCTTGATTCCCTGCCCGTTCCGGTTCAACGGACTGACTTCCGGATAGCCTGGAGCAAAGTGGATCTTGGCAAAATAAACGCTGACGCCCCTGGCCCGCGCGGCGTCACACAGCTTGCGCGTGTTGGAGAGCAGAGTGGGCGCGACCGAGGGAAATAGCGCCAGGATGTCGGTCTGATAATGCATGACCACCAGCGCGGTTTGCGCGGGAACAATTGCCGGAATCTCAACGGGTGGCGACATAAGGCTACACGATAAGAAATGATGGTCGACTCTACCACGACCAATCGGTTGGCCGTTCTGGGTCGTCTACGGAAGTTGGCCGTGGGATCGTCAGCGAACGACCTGCACCCGGCTTCGAGGGTTCGAATGCATCCGCAGCCCGTTCAACATTGACTATGTTCGTCTCGCCGGCGGCCTAACCTTGGCCCTGAACCGGAGGATCAGTCTCTATGGCGAAGCCGGAAGGCTTTGGGCCACGGGGGGTAATGCCAGGGTCAGGAACTCGATCATTGGATCGGCCGGGCTGCAGGTCAAGTGGTGATCCAAGGGTGTCGGCCGCGATTGGGATACGCACGGTCAGCATTGTCCCCTCCCCTGTGGATCGCACGCTGAGCGTCCCGCCAAGACGCCGGGTACGCGCGCGCATGCTGCGCATGCCGGTGCCCGGATGCCGTTCGATGGCGGCGGGTTCGAAGCCCATTCCGTTGTCGCTGACAACCAGCTCCAGCCCCCGGGCATCATTGCGCAGGACGACGTCCGCGCGACTCGCCTTGCTGTGCTTCAGCACATTGGTCAGCGCCTCTTGCAAGGTCCTCATGACATCAAGAATTTGCGAAGTCGGCAGATAGCATTGATCGAGGCCAGTGAGCTGCCACCGGCACTCGATGTCGTGGCTCTCGAACAGCCGCGTAAGACGGTGCCGCAGCGGCACGATCTGACCTGCCAGCGCGTGCTCGCCAAACTGCTGGCTGGAGGTGGTATCGATGATGATGCGCAGGTCGTCGCGCAGCTCCTTGAGGATCGACAGGACCTGGCCTGGCGGGATGTCGTGAGGGATGCGCTCCAGTGTCGCAATTCCGCTGACGAGCGTGCCGCCGAGCCCGTCGTGCAGGTCGTGTGCGAGATTGAGCCGTTCACTGAGCCGCGCATTGGCGACTTCGAACTCGCGCTGGCGATCCAGGTTGGCTGCGAGCTCCGCCTTGGCCGCGTCGATCTTGCAGTGCAGTTCGTCATTGAATCGTTCAATGCGGCGCAGGTTGGCGACGAAGCGCCAGGCCAGCACCAGCGCCATGGCGATCATCTGGAACTGCGAAGTGAGGGCCGCGTAGTAGAGGTTGTCCTTGAGGATGCCAAGAAAGCTCAGCAGGTCGTGTACCGCGGCGACAAGGAAAATTGCAATGCAAAACGAGAGGATGCGATGGTCGGTGCGACCACTGCGCCCGGCAAAGCAGAGAAATACGAGGCACGTCGCGAAAAAATTGCACGCCAGTCCCACCGTCAGCGTGTTGCGCACGTCGGTCAGGTAACCGTGCGGCGCCCCGAGCATGACGGCGGCGCCCAACACTACCAGCGTCCAGAGCACCGCTTCGATGCGCGGCAGGCGCCGTTCGCAGAAGCGCACCATGGACATCGTGAAGGCAGCACTGTAGATGAGCAGCGCGATGATATTTGCGCGCCCCCAGGCATCGGTACTGGCAAACGGCCAGGTGCTCGTCGCCACCTGATTCAGCGCCACCCACCACCAGGCCAGCGACATCAGGCTGAACCATCCGTAGGTCACTTCTTGCCGGCGCATCACCCAGAGCGAAAAGAAGAAGCAACCTAGCGCGACGGTGATTGCAAGGCTGACCAACTGCAGGTCATGACGCAGCCGGTAGGCCTGTTCGTAAGCGGCCCGCAGGCGGTCCGGGTCGGCGACCGATACTGGTCCAAGGCCGGGTTGGTATGCCGACAGCCCCGAGACGCGAATCAGCAGCGTGTTGGTGCCCTCCCGCAACAGCGGCGGAGATATCAACTGATAACGGGGAGTATTCCAGGCTCGCGTGAGCGGTTCGACGAGGCTCGCGTCACGCATCAGCAAGCTGCCGTTGAGATAAACCGCCCCCGCCATATTCAGGTAAGCGAGCATCAGCGCCGTGGGTTGGCTTGCATCTGCGCACTGCCAGCTCAGCCGGTACCAGACCACGCCGTCGAAATCGGGCCAGCGCGAGGACCAGTCGTCCGGCAGCTTCACTGGGACCCAGCCCGCCGCCGGCGGGCTATCACCCTGCCAGGTCGATCGGGCAGCCTCTATGCGGGTAAAGGCGGTGGCGCCCGGCCCTTCCTGCGCGTTTGCAGCGCCGGCGAGGAGCGTGGCGCCCAAGATCAGCGCAACAAGCCATGCGCACGCGCTTCGAAAACGGCCTGCGTGCGGGAGTGGACGGCCAACTTCTTGTATATGTTCCTGATGTGGCATTCGACCGTCAGTCTGGACAAGGACAGCAAATCCGCGATCTCCCGATTGGTCAGGCCCTTGCCGACCAGCGAGAGGATTTCGATTTCCCGTGCGCTCAGCGGCGACGCGCCGACCAATCGGCGCGCATGAATTTGCGCCCCGCCTGGCAATGGTGCCGTCGTGGCGACCAGATCGAGGATGTGCCTGGCAACGAAAGGATCGATCGGCGCTCCGCCGCGCAGCGCACTGCGGATCGACAAGGAAATCTCGAGGTCGTCGCGCTCCTTGAGCAGGTAACCGGTGGCACCCGCCTGCAGCGCGCTCACGATGACGCGCTCCGTGTTCCAGGTCGAGATTACCAGAGTTGGCAAGGCAGGATCGCGCTCGTGCAACGCGCGAATGAGGTCGATGCCATTGCCGTCGGGCAACCCGACGTCAACCAGCACCATCGCAAACGGCTGGGCGGTTAGCAGCGCATTGGCGTCGGCGAGGCTGCCGGCAAACCACAAGGCCTCCTCGGCATAGCCGAGCGTGGCCAGGATCGTGCGTAGCCTGGTCTGCATCAGTGGCTCGTCCTCGACGACCAGCAAGGGAGCGGGCAACACCGATTCGCCGGTGTCAGTCAATGGTTGGCTCATTGGGTACGGTGCGGTCACGGCCAGAGTTTAGCTGTACCACCGGAACTGGCCGATCTCCGGATCACGCCAGGCTGACAGAAATCGGCCGTGAGGGGCATCCCCGGAACCAGGTAATTCGGGCGAATCTCGCCGGCGGGTAGCCGAGCTTACCAAATTGCTACCTTAAGCCCGCTCAGTCCAGCCTTGCAGCAAAGTCAAGCAGTTGCTGTGCCGTCACCGTGGCCCCGCCACATACCACCACGGTAATGCTGGACGCCGCCTGCAGCACCGGGGTGTCGCAATCCAATGCCGCCAAGGCTGCGCCGCATGCCGGCTCAACCAGGACGCGGTGTTCGTCAAGAAGCCTTATCGCTGCCTCCACCGCCTGTTTGTCTGACACAACGACGCTGTGGATCTCGTGACGCTGCGCCCATCGGAGCGCGCCATCACACGGCCGCCTGGCGCCAAGCGACGTCGCCACGCTGGTGATCTGTGCGAGTTCGACCGGCCTGCCTTCGGCAACCGAGCGGGCGTAGCAGTCCGCACCGTCGGTTTCTACCGCGATCACAGGCACGTCGGACCAGCCATTCCGCTGAAGCCCCTCCAGCACGCCGCACAGCAGGCCACCACCGCCCACGGCAAGAACGATGGCGCCTGGCTTCGGCCCGGATGCCGCGATCTCGTCCACCAGCGTGGCGTGCCCCTGCCAGATGAGCGGATCGTCGAACGGGTGCACGAAGGCATCGCGTGGCCCGATCAGGGACAGTGCAAACTCGTGCGCTTCCGCCCATGTGCCTCCGCGCACGATCAACTCCGAGCCCTCCAGGCGGATCAGGTCGCGCGCTCGCGATGGTGTGCTCTCCGGTACCACCACCACCACGGGAACGCCGAGTTCGCGTCCGCAATAGGCTGCCGCAAGCCCGGCATTTCCGCCTGAAGATGCAACGAATCGCTGTACGCCCGCGGCGTGCCGCGCTTCACACAAGGCTCCGACACCCCGAAGCTTGAAAGACCCGGACGGCTGTGCGGCTTCCATCTTTAGCCAGACCGGTTTGCCGAGCCGCCGCGAATTGGGCTGGGACTGTACAAAAGGTGTGCTGATGTGAAGCGTCATGTTTGGTAGCGAAATGTGGAAAGCGAGCCGTCCCTGCAACGCGGGAAGCTGCGCCATCGTAGTCGCAGGAAGCTATGCAAACCAATGTTATTTAGGTAGCCTAGCTATGCTTAATGAGTATGGAAATGAATGGGCGGAAACGGTATGCGGAACATTGAATTGCGGCATCTTCGCTACTTCATCGCGGTAGCGCAGGCCGGCAGCGTGGTGGCGGGCGCCCGTGCCGTCGGCATTGTCCAGCCAGCCCTGTCGCGGCAAATCATCGAACTTGAGGCGGCCATCGGTACGCCACTGCTGGCGCGCAAGGCAAGGGGCGTGCAACTCACCGTGGCGGGCGAGAGCTTCCTGAGGGATGCCACACAACTTCTGGCAAACCTGCAAGCCAGCCGCGATCGCGCCCTGCGTTGCGCCGCCGGGCAGCTCGGCGAGCTGCGCCTTGGTGTGTTGCCGAACTACCTGAGTTCAGCCGTCGTGACGGAGGTGCTCCGGGCCTTCCGGATAGCGTGCCCGGAAGTCAAGGTCCTGGTGGACCCGATGCTGTCGACGGAGCAGATTGCCGCGATCCGGAACAGGCAGGTGGATGGCGGCATCATGGCCTGGCGTCGGCATGAGGCGCCGCATCTGACTGGCATCGTGTTGCTCAGCGACCGCTTCGTATTGGCCATGCCTTCATCGCAGACCGCCCGCCACAAGCAGCCGAAACGACTGGCGGACGTGGCGGATCTGCCCTTCGTCTGGTTCGATCCGGCGCGGTCCTCGTCCCAGCATCGCTTCCTGATGACGCAGTGCGAGCGCGCCGGCTTCTCGCCTCGCGTGGCCCAGGTGGGCAGCGACATCCCGACCGTGCTCGGTCTGGTTTCGGCGGGGATGGGTTGCGCGTTTGTCCCCGCAAGCCTGTCAACCGTCTGTCCGCCGACCGTGCGGCTGGTGCCACTGCCTGAGGTCGCTGACCGCTTCGACGTGGAATTCGCGTTCGACGAGGAGGTAGCGACGCCAGCAGTCAGGCAATTCGTGCAGGCGCTGCAGCAGGTGATCGATGATCGGGCAAGCCACTAGCCATTGGCTCGGGGCGGCGTCTCACATGGAATACCGTCGCCGTCCCCATCCATCTTTACCGCGGAGTTCACCGCAATAAGGTCGTTTCGGAAAAACTGCAGGGCTGGTAAGGCACTTTCCATTCGGAATCCGACAGACTAATCTTGGACTAGGCTGCGGGCAGACGATGGAGGCGGATATGGGCATGGTCTCAATAGAACCCGGCAGCTATCACGTTGTACCGCCGCAAAACCCCGGCGAGGTCATCGATCTGATCCGGACGCACGCGATCCAGGTGGTTGACCTCAGGTTCACCGACTTGCCCGGCGTGTGGCAGCACTTCTCGATCACGCTGCCGGAAGTCAACGACGACTTATTCTCTGTCGGCATCGGCTTCGACGGGTCTTCCATTCGCGGGTTCCAGGAAATCCACGAGTCCGACATGCTGGTCAGGCCTGACCCGGCCACGGCGTTCATCGATCCGTATTGCGCAGCACCAACGCTGGCGCTGATCTGCGACGTGCTGGACCCTGTCCTGCACCAGCCGTACTCGCGCGATCCGCGCCATATCGCACGCAAGGCCGAGCTGTACCTCCGGCAAACCGGTCTTGCCACGGTTTGCTACCTTGGCCCCGAACTGGAATTCTTTATTTTCGACTCCATCCGCTTCGGGCAGGACCAGCACTCTGGCTACTACCATGTCGAATCCGCCGAAGGCGAATGGACCTCGGGCCGTGACGAAGGCGCCTATGGCGGGGGCAATCTCGGCTACAAACAGCGCTACAAGGGCGGGTACTTTCCCGTGCCGCCAAGCGACACGCTGCAGGACATCCGCTCCGAAATCGTGCTCGCGCTGATGCAGGCCGGCATCCAGGTCGAAGTGCATCACCATGAGGTCGCCACGGCCGGCCAGAATGAAATCGACATGCGCTTTGCGCCACTGATGCGCATGGCAGACAACGTGATGATGTACAAGTACATCTGCAAGAACGTTGCGCGCCGCCACGGCAAGGTCGCCACCTTCATGCCCAAGCCGCTGTTTGCCGACAACGCGAGCGGCATGCATTGCCACCAGAGCCTCTGGCGCGACGCCGAGAACCTCTTCTATGACAAGAACGGTTGGGCGCAGACGTCCCAGATGTGCCGTTGGTATATAGGCGGCTTGCTCAGCCACGCCCCCGCGCTGATGGCATTCTGCGCACCGAGCACGAACTCCTACAAGCGGCTGGTGCCCGGATACGAGGCGCCTGTCAATCTGGCCATGTCGCAGCGCAACCGGTCCGCCGCGGCCCGGATTCCAATGGTGTCGGATTCCCCGAGCGCCAGGCGCGTTGAATTTCGCTGTCCTGATCCGTCGGCCAATGCCTACCTCGCCTTCTCGGCAATGCTGCTCGCCGGCCTGGACGGCATTGAAAACCAGACGGACCCCGGCGACCCGCTCGACAAGAACATCTATGATCTGCCACCGGAGGAAGCCGCCCGCATCCGGCAGGTACCAGGCTCCCTGGAAGAGTCGCTTTGCGCGCTGGAAGCCGATTCAGCGTTCCTGCGCAAGGGGGATGTCTTCACTGAAGACCTGATCACGACCTGGATTGATTACAAGCGCACGCGCGAGATCGATACATTGAAGGTGCGGCCACACCCGTGGGAATTCCAGCTCTACTTCGACATCTGATGACGGCACTACCGTGTCATCAGCGACTCGCGCTGGCAGAGCCCGCTGCACGCAGATGCTCCAGGAGCGTCCTTGCCTCCGGCAAGAGACCAGCTTCGTCCCTCACGCCCAGCCAGAGAATGCGTGAGGCCCAGGCGTCGGACAGGTAGACGGCATGCAGCCCGGCACCCAGCAGTTCGGGCCGGACCGCGCCATCTGGCAGGACGCCGATGCCCAGGCCGGCCTCGATCATCCGGCAGATCGCATCGAAGCTGCTGACCTGGATCCTCAGCCGCACCACCTTGTCCAGTGCCGATGCGGCGTCGGTCAGGCGCTGCAGCAGCGAGCTGCCCTGGTTGAGGCCGACAAAGTCGTACTCCAGGGTTTCGTCGAAACTCACTTCCGGGCGCCCGGCCAGCGGATGCCCGGCAGGCACCAGGACGACCAAGCGGTCACGCCGATAGACAGACTTCCTGATGTCATAAGCCGGCACGTTGTCGGCGAACACGCCGATATCGGTTTCACCGGACAGCAGCGCTACCACCACGTCCTGGCTCAGGCGCTCCTCCAGGCTGATCCTGATCATCGGCTGCGAGGCCAGGAAGCTTGCCAGGTCGTGCGGAAGGAACTGGATCACGGCTGACGTATTGGCCCAGACCTTGACGTGTCCGCGCACGCCGGTGGCGAAGTCGCTCATCTCGCCCGCCATCTGGTTGACCTTGTCGAGCACCATGCGCGCATGCTGGACCAGCTCATGGCCAGCGGGGGTCAGCTCAAGCCCGCGCCGAACCCGCAGGAACAGCGCGCATCCCACCGTGCGCTCAAGATCCGCGATCCGTTTGCTCAGGGCCGACAGCGTCATGTGTGACTTGTTCGCCGCCTGCGTCAGCCCGCCGCATTGGGCCACCAGCTGGAAGACGCGCAGGGACTGGAGATCGAAATGGGCAGGATTGATCATGGTATTGCACTGGCGACGCGCGCCGACTGGATTGAAAGCCAGGAAAGGCTAGTAAGCCGCTCGCGCCTTGTCAAACGGCGCGCCCGGCTCCCGGCAGCGCAATGCAGGCCTTGATCCGCCTGGGATAGCCGACAAAGTGGCGGGTTGTGCCGGTCGTGGTACTCCCGTACGGCAATATGCACCACCTTTTCCCGTAAGGAAAGGACGGTTGAGAATCCATCGATTACCAGGCAACGGCTTTTGACCCACTATCTCCAGCACACAGCAGGAGCCATGAGATGGAAACAAGCAAGTCAAAGCCCCTTGCCGGCGTACGCGTCCTGGAACTGGGGCAGCTGATCGCGGGGCCGTTTGCCGCGCGCATGCTGGCGGCGTTCGGCGCGGAAGTGATCAAGGTCGAGCCGCCGGGCACGGGCGATCCGCTGCGCAAGTGGCGGCTGTTGCATGAAGGCACCTCGGTCTGGTGGGAGGCACAGTCCCGCGACAAGCAGTCGGTCACGCTGGACCTGCGCACGCCGCAAGGCCAGGAAGTCGTGCGCAAGCTGGCCGCGCAAAGCGACGTGCTGATCGAGAACTTCCGCCCGGGCACGCTGGAAGGCTGGGGCCTGGGCTGGGACAGCCTGCGCGCGGCCAACCCCGGGCTGGTGATGCTGCGCGTGTCCGGCTATGGCCAGACCGGCCCCTATCGCGACCGGCCGGGCTTCGGCGTCATTGGCGAAGCGATGGGCGGCTTGCGCCACCTGAGCGGCGAGCCGGGCCGCACCCCGGTGCGCGTGGGGGTATCGATCGGGGACTCCCTGTCCGCGCTGCACGGTGTGATCGGCATCCTGCTGGCGTTGCGGCACCGGGAGCAGAACGGCGGCCAGGGCCAGGTCGTGGATGTGGCCTTGTACGAGTCGGTGTTCAGCATGATGGAGAGCCTGCTGCCGGAATACTCGGTGTTCGGCGCCGTGCGGCAGGCGGCCGGCAGCAGTCTTCCCGGCATCGCGCCGACCAATGCGTACCGCTGCGCCGACGGCAAGTATGTGCTGATCGCTGGCAATGGCGATGGCATCTTCAGGCGGCTGATGGACATGATCGAGCGCCCCGACCTGCGCGACGACCCTGCGCTGGCCCACAACGACGGCCGGGTCAGCCAGGTCGCGATGCTCGACGCCGCCATTGGCGAATGGGCGGCACAGCGCAGCCTGGAAGCGGCACTCGACGCGCTCAATGGCGCCCGCATCCCCGCGGGCAAGATCTATGACGTCGCCGATATCGCCAGCGATCCGCACTACCGTGCGCGCGACATGATCCTGGACGCGCAATTGCCGGACGGCACCCCCGTCCAGTTGCCCGGCATCGTGCCGAAGCTGAGCGCCACCCCCGGCGCACTGCCCAACCCCGCCCCCGCGCTTGGCCAGCATACCGACGCGGTGCTGGAAGGCCTTGGCATCGGCACGGCACAGCGCGAGGCATGGCGCATGGCAGGGATTATCTGACCAGGAGACCGGCATGACTGCCAGGAAGGTGTACATACATGAAGTCGCCACGCGAGACGGCTTCCAGAACGAGGCCCGCTTTGTCGAGACCGATGACAAGGTTGCCCTGATCGACGCGCTGAGCGCATGCGGCTACGCCAGGATCGAGGTGACTTCCTTCACCTCGCCCAAGGCGATTCCCGCGCTGCGCGACGCGGAAGCGGTGATGCATCGCATCGCGCGGCGCCCCGGTGTGGTCTACACGGTGCTGGTGCCGAATGTGCGCGGCGCCGAGCGGGCCCTCTCCTGCCAGGTCGACGAGGTCAACCTGGTGATGTCGGTCAGCGAAAGCCACAACCGCACCAACCTGCGCATGTCGCGCGAGCAATCGTTTGCCCAGCTTGCCGACGTCATCCGCGTGGTGAGGGAGACGCCGACCGCGATCAACATCTCGCTGTCGACCGCGATGGGTTGCCCGATGGAAGGCGACGTGCCGCTGGAAAACGTGCTGGGCTGGATGCAGCGCTTCGCCGACCTGGGGGCTCACGGCGTGACGCTGTGCGACACCACTGGCATGGCGTTCCCGTCCCAGGTCGCGAGGCTGTGCCAAGCCGCGCGGCGGCAGTTCCCCGGCCTGGCGCTGACCCTGCATTTCCACAATACCCGGGGCCTGGCGCTGGCCAATACGCTCGCCGCGCTGGACCAGGGCATCGACCGCTTCGACGCTTCGCTGGGCGGCCTCGGTGGCTGCCCGTATGCGCCGGGCGCGACCGGCAATGTCTGCACCGAAGAACTCGTCCATATGCTTGAACTGGACGGCTACGACACCGGCGTCGACCTGGCTGCCATCCTGGATGCCGCCGCGCGCTTGCCTGGCCTGATCGGCCATGACGTCCCAAGCCAGCTGCTGAAGGCCGGCCGCCGCCTCGACCTGCATCCGATGCCTGCCGCCGACGCGATCCCCGAACAACGGGCCTTCCAGCCCTGACACCCACCCGGAAACCATCATGTCCCTGATCGACCATCTTGACCATCTGGTGCTCACCTGTGTTGACCTTGAAGCCACGCGGCACTTCTACACCGAAGTCATGCAGATGCAGCCTGAAACCTTCGGCAACGGTCGCCTGGCCTTCCGCTTCGGCAACCAGAAGATCAATCTCCACCAGCGCGGCGCCGAGTTCGAGCCCAAGGCACACCTGCCCGTTCCCGGCGCACTCGATCTCTGCTTTATCGCTTCCGTCCCGCTCGACGACGTCATCGCCCATCTTCGGCGATGCCAGTGGCCCATTGTCGAAGGACCGGTGGCGCGCACCGGCGCAACGCAGAAGATCCGCTCGGTCTACGTGCGCGATCCGGACCTGAACCTGATCGAGATATCAGAACTGGTCGACTGAAGATCGGCCAACCCGGCAAAACGATGGAGGAGACACCCATGAAACGCATGACGATCGCCGCGGCCGCCCTGGCGGCCCTGGCTGCGGCCGCCCCGGCCCACAGCACCAACGCCTATCCCACCAAGCCGGTCACCCTGGTGGTGCCCAGCGCACCGGCCGGATCCACCGATATCGTTGCCCGCCTGGTCGGCGAACAACTGCAGGCCGCGCTTGGCCAGCCCGTGGTGGTGGACAACAAGCCCGGTGCCAGCGGCAATATCGGCACCGAAGCCGTGGCGCGCGCCGCGCCGGACGGCTATACGCTGCTGCTTCAGTATTCCGGCTACCACGTCGGCAATCCGGCGCTGTTCCCGCAGATCCGCTGGAAGCCGTCCAGCTTCGTCCCGGTGGCGCTGGTCATGCGCGCGCCGCACGTCATCGCCGTCAGCGGCAAGCTGCCCGCGACATCGATAGCCGAACTGGTTACCTACGGCAAAAGCAATGGCAAGGGCCTGTTCTATGCCTCGTCCGGCAATGGCTCGATCCAGCATATCGCCGGCGAGCTGCTGGCGCGGCAGACCAGGGTGCCGATGACGCACGTACCGTACAAGGGCGCCGGGCCCGTGGTCACCGACCTGATCAGCGGGCAGGTCGACATGTTCATCACGACCCCGCCGAGCGTGATCGGGCATGTGCAGGCGGGCAAGATCAAGGCGCTTGCCTATGCCGGACCGAAGCGCCATCCCTCCATGCCCAATGTGCCGACCACCGCGGAGGCTGGGCTGCCAGGGTATGAGGTGGAATCCTGGTTTGCACTGTTTGCACCGGCGAATACACCGCCGGCCATCGTCGAGCGCTTGTCCCAGGAGGTGAAGAAGATCGTGGCCAGCGACACGTACAGGAAGAAGATCGAGGAACAAGGTGCCTTTGCCGCCTACATGGGGCCGCAGGAGCTGGGCAAGTTCGTCGATCAGGAGCTGGCGTCCTGGTCGCGTCTGGTCAAGACATCGAATATTCGCGCGGACTAAGTGTCGTCGATGCGTGGAAGGTCTCCCCGGGTGGGGAGACCCGTTTTTTCTATACGCCCAGGCGATTTTCCAGCCGGCTGGCGGCGACATACAGGCGCGCAAGCTGGCACGCAGCATCCTCAAGCAATGCCGCCGCATGCTCCATCGCAAAGCCGATTGATACCGGCCCCTGCTGAATCGAGATGCACCCGTCGAAGGCTTCGGCCAGTCCGGCATCGGGCTCGACGGCGCCTGAGAGCAGCGTCACCGGCACACCGGCCTGGCGCGCCATGCGCGCGATCATGGCAGGACCTTTTCCCATCATGGTCTGCGCATCGGACCGTCCCTCGCCGGTAATGACCCAGTCGAAGGCGCCGAGCCCTGCATCGAGGCCGGCAGCACCCAGCACAAAGGCCGCGCCGGGAACGATCTCGGCGCCGAGCAGGCGCAACGCAAAGCCGATGCCGCCGGCGGCGCCGCTGCCTTGCGCATCGGCAACCTCCAGCCCGACCACGGCGGCGCATCGCGTTGCAAACCGTTCCAGCCGGGCATCCGCAGCGGCCAGGTCTTGCACGCCCTTCTGCGGGCCGAAGACAAAGGTCGCGCCGTTTGGCCCGCAGAGCGGATTGTTGACGTCGGACAGGCCCAGCAGCCGGACCCGGCCAAGCTGCGCAGGCTGCTGATACGTTGCGGCGCAGATCGCGTCCAGCGTATCCAGGGTTGGCCACAATGCGTTGCCCTGCGCATCGGTAAAGCAAAAGCCGGTTTCCGCCAGCAGGCCGGCACCTGCGTCATTGGTGGAAGATCCGCCCAGCCCGATCGCGATGGTATCGACACTGCGCTCAGCGAGCGCGCGGATGACATGGCCGATGCCCCTGGTCGTGCGTTGCCCCGGCGCCAGCAGGGCGTGCGGAAGGCCGACGATTTCAGCCACCTCGACGATCGCGAGCTCGCCAAACTCCTGCGTGCGGCCGCGGAAGTACCGCACCGGCCTTGGCACGCCATTGGCATCGGTGGCAACCACCGCTTCCCACACGCCCGCACGCGTGGCCGCCAGGACTTCGGCGGTACCTTCGCCGCCATCGGCGATCGGTGCCACGGTGACATCCGCACCAGGCACCGCGCGCCGGATGCCGGCGCGGATGCGATCCGCCACCTCGGTCGCGCTGAGGCTGCCTTTGAACGAGTCAGGTGCAACCAGCACCTTGAGTCCTGCTGCTTTCATTGTCGGCACCATCCTTCGTCCGGCGGGCACGTCATGCGGCCACCACGTTCCTGGGCGCGCCTTGCGCGAAGGCACAGATATTGTCGATAAGCTGGTCGGCCAGGCCTTGCACGGCCTCGTCGCTGGCCCATGCAACGTGCGGGGTCAGGATGAAGTTCGGCACATCCTTCAACTGATGGAACGGGTGTTCCGCGCCGGGCGGCTCCTGCGTCGCAACGTCGAAGCCGGCTCCGGCCACCTTTCCGGATTGCAGCGCTTCCACCAGCGCCGCTTCATTGACCAGCCCGCCTCGGCCGGTGTTGATCAGCAACGGGCGCCGTTCCATCTTCGAGAACTCCGCGGTGTCGATCAGGTTGCGTGTCTGCGCCACCAGCGGGCAATGCAAGGTGATGATGTCGCTACGGCGCAGCACCTCGTCGAAAGGCGTGTAGAGCGGGCCCATGCCCTCGCGTCCCTTGTGGGCCGCAAACAGCGGCTGCATGCCCAGCGCACTCGCCATCCTGGCCACCGACTGGCCGAGCACGCCGTCGCCGATGATGCCAAGCACCGACCCGTGCAAGTCCTTGATCGGGTAGTCGAAGAAGCAGAAGGATCCGGATTCCTGCCAGCGGCCGCGCCGGACCGCATCGTGGTAGGCGGCCAGGCTTCGCCGCAGCGCGAAGATCAGGGCAAAGGTATGTTCCGGCACCGTATGGACGGCATAGTTGCGGATATTGGAGACGACGATGCCGCGGGCGGCACAGGCTTGCAGGTCGACAACATCGGTGCCGGTCGCCGCAATGGCGATGAGCTTCAGGTTCGGTGCCTGCTCAAGCTGGCGGGCATCCAGCTTCACCTTGTTGGTGATGACCACGTCCGCGGCGGCGATGCGCGCGGCGACGTCCTCGTCAGGCGTTTCCCCGTAGAGTTGGAGCTCATGCGGGAACGGCAGCGCTGGCAGCGTGACCTGCGGCGAGATGGTGGAACGGTCCAGGAATACGATCTTCATTGCCATGACATCCAGGTTGCGGGCCCCCCGCAGCGTGCCGATGTGAGGCACGGCTTGTCACACTGGCGCGTAGGGACGGGCTGCGGTCGAAGGGCGGCAGGCATCTGCCGCGTTATTGCGCCACAGACATGATGAGGGGAGGCAGGCCCAGCTGGAATCGCGGCTTTCTCCATCTTCCTTTCTCAAATGGAAAGGCAATGGCCACGTCACGGCAGCATCGGCCCTGCATGGCGTGGAACATTTCGGCCTGGGCTGACACGAACTACGTGAGGGGCCGCGGAAACGCCGACGCTGCGCGACGGCATCACATTCCCCGGCCATTCGCGGTAGCTATGGCAGGAGGACCCACATGAACACCACTGCAAAACTCATTCCCTCAACCGAGTTGGCGCAACAAAACCCCGTCCGGTTTCCCAATGAAAGCGCGGAGTACCGCAAGGCGCGCAATGCGCTGCTCGCGGAGGAGATCGAGCTGCGGCGCCACATTGAGCGCGTGGCCGAACAGCGCCGCGGCCTGCCCGCGGGCGGCGAGGTGACAAAGCGCTATACCTTCCAGGGCGAACGCGGTCCGGTCACGCTGGCCGAACTGTTCGGCGACAAGGACACCCTGGTCATCTACAGCTATATGTTCGGACCGCAGCGGGAGCAGCCTTGCCCGATGTGCACGTCGGTGATGGCGTCGTGGGATCACAAGGTCCCGGACATCGAGCAGCGCGTGGCGCTGGCGATGATCGCCCGCTCGCCCATCGATCGCCTGGTCGCCGCCAAGAAGGCGCGGGGCTGGACCAAGCTGAAGGTCTATGCGGACGTCGACGGCGATTTCACCCGCGACTATGTCAGCCCCGAAGATGCCGACGCTCCGGGCTACTCGGTGTTTACGCGCCGGGACGGCAAGATCCGCCATTTCTGGAGCAGCGAGATGTATGCCCTCTCGGTCGACCCGGGTCAGGACCCGCGCGGTGCGCCGGACCTGGATCCGCTGTGGACCCTGCTGGACACCACGCCGGAAGGCCGGGGGGCGGATTGGTATCCGAAGCTGGAATACCCCGAGGGGAAATAATCGTCCTCGATGGCAGGGTCAGGCCTCGGGTTGGTGGCAAACCACTTCGATGTTGTGCCCGTCCGGACCAATCACGAACGCCGCATAGTAGTTGGCGTGGTAGTGCGGGCGCAGGCCAGGCGCACCATTGTCTTTGCCACCCGCCTCCAGGGCCGCGCGATAGAAAGCTTCGACTTGCCGGCGATTCTCGGCCGTGAACGCCAGGTGAAGATGCGCCGGCTTCTCCTCGGTCTGGAACAGGCACAACGAAGCCTTACCCTTTGGGCAAAGCTCGACACCGTACGCCGGCGGCCCCTCCGAGGCAACCGCTACGCCGAGCGGTTCGAGTGCCTTGAGGAAGAACGCCTTGCTCGCTGCATAGTCGCTGACTCCGAATTTGACGTGGTCAAACATGGGTTCTCCTGAAGTGTGTGGGCCCTGCGCGCAGCCCGACCCCAGAGTTTGACGATGAACCAAAAAAAATGCCAGCCATCCCGGATGGCCGGCACCAAGCTCACAGCAGTTGGAGACTGAGACCCCGCCGCGCGTCGCCGCCGCCGGACCGCGCGCGCTCGGGGCAAGCCTCAATCTGCCTGACCTCGACAACATCGCCTTCGTCCACCCGGACTCGTCCGTTCGGGGTATGCGAACCGAAGTCACACGGCTCTAGTGTGTCCCTTCCCGATGACTTTCATGAAGGAGGGGCCGATGGCCAAAGCAGAGAATCTCGTGACGTCGATCCAGGTGGAGATCGACGCACCGGTAGCGCTGGTGTGGGAAGTGCTGACCGACTTTGCGCGCTACGCGGAATGGAATACGTTCTGCCCGGAGCTGGAGACCACCGGCCGGCTCGGCGACATGGTGTACATGCAGGTGCGCATCCCCGGCACCGACCAGGTCATCCCGGTCAACGAGTACCTGGTGGCGTGGGAGCCGGAACGCCTGCTCTCGTGGGAGCAGCGCCCCACCGACGAGAACAAGGATGCAGCCCGGCGCGACCAGTACCTGGAAGCCGTCGGGCCCGGGCGCACCCGCTACTTCACCACTGACCTGTTCCTGGGGCTGAACGCGGAGACCATCATGCGCGAGCACGGTGCCTGGGTGAAGCAGGGCTTCGACCAGGTGGCACGGGACGTCAAGGCGCGCGCGGAAGCGCTGAATGCGCAACGGCAGGCTGGCCTGCGCTGAGCAGTCATTGCCTGTACGCGCGGGCGGGAGCGCCGCTACTCCCGCATCCTCTCCGCCATGAATGCCCGCAGCATCTCCATTGCGGGCGTCTCGGTCCGTCCCTGCAAGGTGATCAGCGCGAACTGCGCGCTGGTATGCAAGGGCGGCGTCAATGCCAGCTCCACCAGTTCCCCGCTTGCCATGGGCTCGCGCGCGGCGGCGATGATGCCGAGGAACACCGCATCGGTGATGCGGGCGGCTTCCACCAGGCTGGAGATCTCCTCGCAGCGCAGCGTGACCATCTGGTCGGGATGCGCGCGTGGCCCGAAGTGGGCGATCAGGATGCGCGCCACCTCGTCCGACAGGGGGCTGGAAGCGATCGGATAGGCCAGCAGATCGTCGAAGCTCACGCGGCGCAGCTTGCACAACGGATGGCCGCTGCGGCACATGAAGCCGGCGCGCAGGTCCGGCAGCCGCTCCACGCGCAGGTCGGGGCCCGGCACTAGCGAGCGCAGATCGATGACCACGCCGTCAAGCGCGCGGGCGCGTAGCTGCTGAAGCTGCAGATTGGTCGCGCCGCGCGAAATGGTCAGCCTGACCCTGGGATGGTGCCTGGCCATATGCACCAGCAGCGGCGTCATCAGCATGGCGCCCGGCCCGGATCCCAGGCCGATGCGCAGCGTGCCCGCCTGGCCGGCCTGCAACGCCAGCGCGCTCTGCCTGAGCTCGCCAGCCTCGAAGACGATGCGCCGTGCCCTTTCCAGCGCCAGCTGCCCGAACGGCGTCAGTTCGTTGCGCTTGCCGATGCGGTCTACCAGTGGCATGCCCAGCTCCGCTTCCAGGGCCTGGATGCTGCGGCTGAGTGCCGGCTGCGTCAGATGCAGCCGCGCGGCGGCCTGGCTGAACGAGCCGGTCTCCGCCAGCGCGATCAGGTGCTTGAGCTGAATCAGGTTCATCGCCGTCCTCGCATGCAATCTTGTAATGATAATGAGAAAAATGATGCATTGGACATCAGGTTGCCGCCTTCCTAACATGGCTGCCAGCCGTGCGTCCCGCCGGGGCAACAAGACAGACGCGGCATCCATGATCAGGAGACGACGATGACCCTCACACAATGCCTGCGCCGCCCGCTGACGAGGCTGACTGGCGGCCTGCTTGCCGCCGTGCTGGCCAGCCCGATCTGCGCCGGCGCGGCCGGCGCGACCGCAGCCGCGGGGGCGACCGGGGCGTCCTATCCCGCCAAGCCGATCGCACTGATGGTGCCCTATCCCGCCGGCGGCGCCTCCGACGCCATCGCCCGCGTGCTGAGCCAGCCCGTCGGCAAGCAGCTCGGCCAGACCGTGCTGGTGGAGAACCTGGGCGGCGTCAGCGGCGCCATCGCCGCGCAGAAGGTGCTGTCGGCGCCGGGCGACGGCTACTACCTGTTCCAGGGCTCTCCCAACGAAGTGATCCTGTCTCCGCTGGCCAATGCCGCGGTCAAGCTGCAGGCGGAGGACTTCCAGCTGGTGCAGCCGATTTCCACCGCGGTGCTGGCACTGATCGCACGCAAGGACCTGGAAGCCAACTCCGCGGACGAACTGATCGCCCTGGCGCGCAGCCGCAAGGACAAGCCGCTGTCTTACGGCAGCGTGGGAGTGGGCTCGCTGTACCACATCCTGGTCGAGCACATGCAGCAACTCACCGGCACCAGGATGACCCACGTCCCTTACAAGGGCGCGGCGCCGCTGGTACAGGACCTCGGCGGCGGCCAGCTCGACTTCGCCATCGTGCCGTTCAACGCCGCGCTCGGCGCGATGGCCCAGCAGGGACGGCTGAAACTGCTCGCCACCGCGGGCGCCACCCGGGCGCCGCTGTTGCCCAATGTGCCCACCATCGGCGAAGGCAAGCTGCTGAAGAACTTCGCCTTCACGATCTGGACCGGCTTCATGGTGAAGAAGGGAACCCCGCCCGAGGTGGTGCAGCGCCTGAACCTTGCGCTCGGCAATGTCCTCAAGGATCCCGCCGTGCGCGCCGGGCTGGAAGCCCAGATGCAGACCGTGGCCACGCCGATGACGCTGCAGGAGGCGGCCCGCTTCTACGAAGGCGAGACGGCGCGCTACCGCGGCCTGGCCAAGGCCATCGGGCTGCAGCCGCAATGACGCAACGCCAATGCCATCGCATATAGAGAGGAGAGAAATCCCATGCACGCCATCCTGGAATCGCTGCGCTCCCGCGCGGACAAGTTCGTTGCGCTGCGCCGCGACATTCACCAGCATCCGGAACTTGGCTTCCAGGAGCACCGCACCAGCGACGCCGTGGCCGAGCGCCTCGCCCAATGGGGCTACGACGTGGAGCGCGGGCTGGGCGGCACCGGCGTGGTGGGCAGGCTGCGGCGCGGCAGCGGCACGCGCCGGCTCGGCCTGCGCGCCGACATGGACGCCCTGCCGATCGGCGAGGCGACCGGCCTGCCCTACTCCAGCAGCCATGCCGGCGTCATGCATGCCTGCGGGCACGATGGGCACACCGCCATGCTGCTTTGCGCCGCGGAATACCTGGCGCAGGAAGCGCAGTTCTCCGGCACGCTAAACCTGATTTTCCAGCCGGCCGAGGAAGGCATGGGCGGCGCCGTGCGCATGATCCAGGACGGGCTGTTCGAGAAGTATCCCTGCGACGCCGTCTTCGCCATGCACAATATGCCTGGCATCACGCAGGGACGGCTGGTGCTGCGCGACGGTCCCACCATGGCTTCGTCGGACTACGTCACCGTCACGGTCAGAGGCGTGGGCGGCCACGGCGCGCTGCCGCACCGGGCAGCCGATCCGCTGGTGGCCGCCGCCGGCATCGTGCTGGCCCTGCAGACCGTGGTCTCGCGCAACGTCGACCCGCTGCAGATGGCGGTGGTGACGGTCGGCGCCATGCATGCCGGCAAGGCCAACAACGTGATCCCGCAGGAAGCCACGCTGGAAATCAGCGTGCGGGCGCTCGACCGCGACGTGCGTGCCACCCTGGAGCGGCGCATCAAGGCGCTGGTGCAGGCCCAGGCGGAAAGCTACGGCGTGCGCGCCGAGATCGATTACCGGCAAGGCTATGCGGTGCTCGTCAACACTCCGGAAGAGACGGAATTCGCGCGCCAGACGGCGCTCGCCTTGCTTGGGCCGGACAAGGTCGTGCCGCAAGGCCCGGCGCTGCCCGGCAGCGAGGACTTCGCCTTCATGCTGGAGCGCTGCCCCGGCAGCTATCTGCTGATCGGCAACGGCGATGGAGACAGCGCAGGCGCCTGCATGGTGCACAACCCCGGCTACGACTTCAACGACGACAACGTCACCATCGGCGCGGCCTATTGGGCGCTGCTGACGCAGCGCTTCCTGATCGACTGAGGTTGCAGATCGCTGTTTCGGCTATTAGGGACTGGCCCGTCGATCGACCTGCATAGGCAGGTCGATCGACGGGTCAATGCGGAGGTCTCTGGCTTAGCACCACCAACGCCGCGGTGCCGCGGCTGCGCACGCAGGCGTCGTTGCAGTGGTCTTGCGCCGCGTCGGCGGAGGCCACGCTGACAGCGAGCATCTCGTCCTGGCTGCCATGCGCGGTGGCAAGGTCGCCGCCCACGGCAATCGCCCAGGCCGCGCCCATCGCGGCGCCGGCCCCGGCCAGGCCCGCCGCCCAACGAAATCCGAGCCGCTTCATGCTGTCTCCTCCGCACCCTTACTGGGTTTCCATGCTTTTGAAAGCATCGTAGTCAGCGCCGGCCCGAAACGCTTCGTCCGAGCAGACTAAGGGGTATCCCGCAGCAGCGCCGGATCGAAAGTGGCGTCGGGTCGACAGGAAGGGATGGTGGACAGGGCCGGATGCGGCGGCACGTCGGGCCCTTGATACAGCCGGGCCAGCGCTGCGGCACAGCCGGACAGGCCAGACGGCGCGAGATGCATGGCGTGCGCGCTCAGCAGGCCCCACAGGTGCGCCACCAGCAGGCCGGCCATGCCTGGGGCCGGCAGCAGGCCGGCGAAGGTTGCGCGCAGGGTCTCGACGCCCGCCAGCACGCGGGCGCGCAGCGGGCAAAGCTCGCAGTCGTCGCCGCACTTGTGCTGCAGCAGGGCGGCCAGCAGGCTGACATGGCGCGCCAGGTCATCGCCATCGAGCAAGGCGGCCAGCGCCTGCTCCAGCGTGCCTGGCCCGTTGGCGGCGCGGCCTTGCGCCAGCGGCGCGAGGCGGGCGGCGAAGTCGGCTTCGGCGCACGACAGCAGCGCGCCGAGCAACTCGGCGCGGGAACGGAAATGCCCGTAGACGGCCCCGCGCGTCATGCCGATGGCGCGGGCCACATCGTCCACGGTGACGCAATGCAGGCCGCGGTGCCGGATCAGTTGCAGCGCGCTGGCCAGGATGCGCGTCCGCGTGACGGCGGCATCTTCGCGGGTGTGGCGGGCCATGGGCGCGGCGGGCCTACAGGAAATGCACGTCGTCCGGCCCCCAGTGGGCGCGCATGCTGCGGATGCGGCCATCTGCGCCGAACGTCATGATGTCGGTCACGTCGATGCGGGCCGGCCGCCCTTCCAGGCGGGCATGCACGGCAAAGGTCAGCGCGGCGGCGTCGCCGTGCGAGCCGCGCGGCGGCGCCACCACCTCCAGGCGCGCGCCCAGTGCGGTGGTGTGCTGGTAGAAGGCCAGGATGGCCGGCTTGCCGGCGATCGGCTGCGCGCCGACCGGGTCTTCGACGGTGGCATCGTCGGCGTAGAGCGCGGCAACGCCCTGCGCGTCACCGGCATTGAAACGATCGACATAGGCGAGCAGCGTGGCTTTCATCGCGGCGCTATCGGGCATGGGGATTCTCCTTGTCTGGTGGTTCTAGCGTGCGGTGTAGCCGCCGTCGATCACCAGCTCGGCGCCGGTGACGTAGCGCCCGGCGTCGGACACGAGGTACAGGATGCCCGCGGCGATGTCGCGGGGCTGGCCCACCTTGCCCGCGGGGGTCTGTCCACCCAGGTAGTCAAACAGCGCCTCGCCCTGCCCCGAGGCCTGGGCCACGTGTTCGAGCATCGGCGTGCGGATATAGCCGGGATGGATCGAGTTGGCGCGAATCCCCTTGCCGGCATAGAGCATGGCATCGGTCTTGGCCATCATCCGCACCGCGGCCTTGGATGCGTGATAAGGCGGCACGTCCGGCCCGCCGGCGATGCCGTACATCGACGACACGTTGACAATGGCGCCGCCGCCGGCGCGCTCCATGTGACCGATGGCGTGCTTGGTGCACAGGAAGGTGCCGGTCACGTTCACGGTCATGACCTGCTGCCATTGCTCCAGCGCGAGCTCATGGGTCGGCGCATTGGGCCCTTCGATGCCGGCGTTGTTCACCAGGATGCCGAGGCCGCCGAAGCGCGCCGCGATCTCCGCGAACACGCGCTTCACGTCGCTTTCGCTGGTGACGTCGAGCTTCCAGAACTCGGCCTCGCCGCCTTCGGCGCATATCGCTTCCGCGGTGGCCTTGCCGTCGGCTTCCAGCACGTCTAGTACCGCGACCTTCGCGCCGGCCGCCGCCAGCACGCGGGCGGTTTCCGCGCCGATGCCGCGCGCGGCACCGGTGATGGCGGCAACCTTGCCGCGCAGGTCGAACAGGCTATACGGGTATTCCATGATGTCTCCTGGGTCTTCTTGTGTGGACGTGCGAGCCAATTATGCCGCCCCGCCCTGGGCGGTATCCGCCAGGAAGCCGATACATTCACGGTTGAAATATGCGGCGTGCTCGACCATCACCCAGTGGCCGCAGCGGTTGATCATGACGAAGCGCGCGTCGGCGCAGCCGGCCAGGAATCTGGTGGCGCCCGAGGCGGGATTGAACTGGTCTTCCGTGCCCCAGAAGCCAAGCACCGGGCAGCGGATCTCGCCCAGCCGCTCGGTCAGGTTGGGCACCTTCATGGTGGCCAGCACCTCGCGCGGCTGCTCGCGGCACACCGCCATGCGCTCATCGACCAGCGCGTCGGTGACCAGGCTGGCGTCGTGCACCAGCAGTTGCAGCAGCTGCCGCATGGTGTCCGGGTTCATGTGGCCGCCGGTAAACAGCGACACCATGCGCTGGATGCCCTCCATCTGGAAATAAGTTTCCCGTTCTTCCACGCCGCCGGGCGCCATCATCACCAGGCGGCTGACATGCTCCGGGAAATCCAGCGCGTACTTCAGCGCGATGGCGCCGCCAAGCGAATTGCCCACCAGCACGCAGCGCGGCAGCTCCAGTGCCAGCAACTGCTCACGCAGCGCGGCGACAAAGAAGTCCAGGGTGTACTCGACATCGTCCGGCTTGGACGACAGGCCATACCCGGGCAGGTCCACCACCACGGTGCGAAGGCCCGCCTCGGCGAAGGCCGGCGCGTTGTGGCGGAAGTTGCTGTGCCCGCTCGCGCCCGGCCCGCTGCCGTGGATAAAGACCACCGGCTCGCCGCTGCCGGAGTCCAGGCAGTGCAGGCGCAGGCCCGTTGACGTGATGACGAAGCGCCCGACCGGCAGGTTCGGGTGTGGGGACAAAGGCGTGTGCTGTGACGTAGCGGACATGAGGGCGTCTCCCGTGGTTTGCCCAGCATATTGCGCAGCGCTGCCCGCGCGGGCATCGTTCATTCGGACTACGATCCGGACGGCCACTTCTCCTACGATGGGCGCTCCATGCATCAAGGGGGACCCATGACAGGATTCGACTACACCGGCCAGACCGTGCTGGTCACGGGCGGCATGCGCGGCATCGGCCGCGCCATCAGCGAGGCCTTCCTGCGCGCCGGCGCGCAGGTCTTCGTATGCGGCCGCACCGCGCCCGCCGACGACAGCGAACTGCCGGCCGCGGATGGCCGCAGCGCCCGCTTCATCCCGGCGGACATCCGCGACATCGAACAGGTCGATGCCATGCTGGCGCAGATCGCGCACGCCAGCCCGACGCTCGACGTGGTCATCCACAACGCCGGCGGCTCGCCGTTCGCGCTGGTTGCGCAGGCCTCGCCACGGCTGCTGGAATCGGTGATCCGGCTCAATCTGGTGGCGCCGCTGCAGCTCGCGCAGCGCACCAATGCACGCATGCAGCAACAGGCTGGCGGCGGCACCCAGCTGTTCGTCGGCAGCGTCAGCGCGCTGCGCCCTTCGCCCGGCACGGCGGCCTATGGCGCCGCCAAGGCCGGCATCCTCAATGCGGTGCGCACGCTCGCGGTGGAATGGGCGCCCAAGGTGCGCGTTGCCGCGGTCAGCCCGGGCGTGGTGCTGACCGAGACCTCGCAGCAGCAGCACTACGGTGACCCCGAGGCGTTGCGCACCATGGCCGCGACGGTGCCGCTGGGCCGGCTCGCGCATCCGGACGACATCGCCGGCGCGTGCCTGTTCCTGGCATCGCCGCAGGCGTCGTACGTATCTGGCGCCAATCTCGTGATCGATGGCGGCGGCGAGCGCCCGGCCTTTCTCGACGCCGCTTCGGTCAATCGCGGCTGAGCGGCCCGCCTGTAGGGAAACCGCCTAGTCCGTTCTGCCGATTTGTGCATGGCTGCCCCTCTCTACGCTTGCGACCAGGCGAGCGCCATTCGAAGTGCCAGGCAACGAACCAACACCGACACCACGGGGGAGACCACCATGCACCATCCACAACTCGGCCCACTGAAACGCCGCAACCGGCTGCGGCCAATCGCTGCCGCGGCGGCACTGGCCGCGCTGCTTGCAACGCCAGCGAGGGCGGGCGACACCATCGACCTTGGCCACGACACCACGCTCGACTACAGCGTCACCGCCTCCTACGGCGCGGCGGTGCGCACCGGCCACCAGAGCAACACACTGCTGAGCCCCGCCAATATCAACGGCGACGATGGCAACCGCAACTTCAAGCGCGGCGACCTGATCGCCAACCGCGTCTCGCTGCTGGGCGAAGCGCATCTCAAGCACGACGTCTTCGGCGCGCTGGTGCGCGGCAGCGTGTTCCAGGACTGGGCCTACAGCGGCACCAACTCGAACAATGCGCCGTTCACGGTCAACCACAGCGGTCCGTTCAACCAGTTCACCAACTCGGCGCAGGACTATCACGAGCACCGCGCGCAACTGCTCGATGCCTATGTCTATGGCGCGGCGCCGATCGGCAGCACGCAGCTGAGCTTCAAGCTGGGCAACCAGGTGGTCGCCTGGGGCGAGAGCCTGTTCTTCGCCAATATCGCCGGCGCGCAAGGGCCTGCCGATGCCACCAAGGCCTTCGTGCCGGGCGCCGAGGTCAAGGACATCCTGCTGCCGGTGCCGCAGGCGTCGCTGCAGCTGCAGGTCACGCCGGCATTCAGCGTGATGGGCTATTACCAGTTCACCTACAAGCCGAACCAGATCTTCGCACCGGGCAGCTATTTCAGCTCCACCGACGTGGTCGGCCCGGGCGCGGAGTTCATCATCGGGCCCGGTTTCAACATCCCGCGCGGCCCGGATATCCGCCCCTCGGACTGGGGGCAATGGGGCGTGGGCGCGCGCTTCCGCGTATTTGACAGCACCGAGATCGGGCTGTACCAGCTGCGCTATCACGACAAGAACCCGAGCGTGGTCACCTCGCTCTTTCCCACGCTGCAATACCAGCAGAAGTTCTACGGCGGCATCAACCTGACCGGCGCCAGCTTCTCCACGCAGATGCTGGGCGCCAACGTCGCCGGTGAAGTCAGCTACAAGGACGGCGTGCCGATGCTGGTGGACGTGGCCGGCTCGCCCACCGCGACGCGCGGCAAGGCGCTGCAGGGCCAGCTCTCCGCGATCTACTCGGTGGGCCCGACCTTCCTGGCCGACTCGCAGACGCTGCTGGGCGAAGTGGCCTACCTGCACGTGCTCGACGTGGACCCGGTGATGGGCTTCAGCAAGCTGTCGAACACCCGCAACTCGGCGGCGTTCCAGGTGGGCTGGTCGCTGAACTACAACAATGTGTTCGATGGCTGGGACATGAGTGTGCCACTCACCTACGCTCAGCAGTTCAGCGGCCAGTCGGCGGTGGCCGGCGCCTTCGGCACGCTGTTGGGCTATGGCGACAAGCGCGCCAGCGTGGGGCTGACCTTCAAGTACCTGAACAACCTGGAGCTCAACCTGACCTACGCCGCTTTCATCGGCGGGGCCAACATCGCCAACCGTCCGCTGGCTGACCGCGACTACGTGGCCTTCAACGCCAAGTACTCGTTCTGACCTTTTGTCCTGACCCGAACTGCCGCGGCGCGCTGCCGCCGCGGCAGTGCGGCCCGACCCTCCCCTGCCATGAACGCCGACCTGATCACCACGCTCAGCAATGAACTCCACCATGCGCTGGTCACGCGCTCGCCGGTGCCGCCGCTCAGCGGCCGCGGACTGGGGCTCGACGTCCACGCTGCCTATCGCATCCAGCAAGGCTTTATCGCCCACCGGCTGGCGGCCGGCGACCGCGTCACCGGCAAGAAGATCGGCGTGACCAGCGCGGCCGTGCAGCAGATGCTGGATGTGCACCAGCCGGACTTCGGCATCCTGCTGCAGAGCATGCAGTACGCCGCCGGGCAGCCCATCCCCACCGAAACCCTGATCCAGCCGCGCGCCGAGGGCGAGATTGCCTTCTTCCTGCGGCGCGACCTGCGCGGCCCGGGCGTGACGCGCGCCGATGTGCTCGACGCCACCGAAACGGTGGCGGCCTGCTTCGAGATCGTTGACTCGCGCATCCGGGACTGGCGCATCCGCATCGAGGATACCGTCGCCGACAACGCCTCTTGCGGCGTCTATGTGCTCGGCGAGGAACGCGTCAGCCCGCACGCGCTGGACCTGGGCGCATGCGCGATGACGCTCGAGAAGAACGGCAAGTGCGTCGCCACCGGGCTTGGCAGCGCCGCGCTGGGGCATCCCGCCGACGCGGTGGCGTGGCTGGCCAACACCCTGGGCAGCTTCGGCATTCCGCTGCTGGCCGGCGAGACCATCCTGTCGGGTTCGCTGGCGGCGCTGATTCCGGTGCAGGCGGGCGACCGGCTGTCCATGCATATCACCGGCATCGGCGGCTGCAGCGCCGTGTTCCGCTGACTTACACGACTTTCCTGACTTCCTGACTTTGCCAAGCGAGACCCCATGAACAAGATCCGATGTGCCCTGATCGGGCCCGGCAATATCGGCACCGACCTGCTTTACAAGCTGCGCCGCAGCGACATCCTGGAACCGGTCTGGATGGTCGGCGTGGAGCCGTCCTCCGAAGGCCTGGCGCGCGCGCGCGAGCTGGGACTGAAGACCACCAGCGACGGCATCGACGGCTTGCTGCCGCACCTGGAGGCCGACGATATCCGCATCGCCTTCGATGCCACCTCGGCCTACGTCCACGCCGAGCACTCGGCCAGGCTGACCGCGCGCGGCGTGCGCGTGATCGACCTGACGCCGGCGGCGATCGGGCCGTTCTGCGTGCCGCCGGTCAACCTGGACGCGCATATCGGCAGCAACGAGATGAACGTCAACATGGTCACGTGCGGCGGCCAGGCCACCATCCCCATGGTGTATGCGGTCTCGCGCGTGCAGCCGGTGGCCTATGGCGAGATCGTGGCAACGGTGTCGTCGCGCTCGGTCGGGCCCGGCACGCGCCGCAATATCGACGAGTTCACGCGCACCACGGCGGGCGCGATCGAAGCCGTGGGCGGCGCGCGCCAGGGCAAGGCCATCATCGTGATCAACCCGGCCGAGCCGCCGCTGATCATGCGCGACACCATCCACTGCCTGACCGACGATGCGCCCGACGTTGCCGCGATTACCGCCTCGGTGCACGACATGATTGCCGAAGTGCGCAAGTACGTGCCCGGCTACACGCTGAAGAACGGCCCGGTGTTCGACGGCAAGCGCGTGTCGATCTTCCTGGAGGTCGAGGGCCTGGGCGACTACCTGCCCAAGTATGCCGGCAACCTGGACATCATGACCGCCTCGGCCGCCCGCACCGCCGAGTGCATTGCCGCCGCCATGCGCGCCGGCAGCGCGCAAGAATCCGCCAACGCCTGAGGAGCCAGCCATGGTCCAACACATCACCCTGCACGACATGACCCTGCGCGACGGCATGCACCCGAAGCGCCACCAGATCTCGCTGGAACAGATGAAAGACATTGCCCGCGGGCTGGACGCCGCCGGCGTGCCGCTGATCGAGGTCACCCACGGCGATGGCCTGGGCGGCGCCTCGGTCAACTACGGCTTCCCCGCGCACAGCGACGAGGAATACCTGCGCGCGGTGCTGGGCGAACTGAAGCAGGCGCGCGTCTCCGCGCTGCTGCTGCCCGGCATCGGCACCGTCGACCACCTGCGCATGGCGCATGAGATTGGCGTGCATACCATCCGCGTCGCCACCCACTGCACCGAGGCCGATGTCTCGGAGCAGCATATCGGTATGGCGCGCAAGCTGGGCATGGATACCGTGGGCTTCCTGATGATGGCGCACATGGCACCGGTGCAGACGCTGGTGCAGCAGGCGCTGCTGATGGAAAGCTATGGTGCCAACTGCCTGTATATCACCGACTCGGCCGGGCACATGCTGCCGCACGACGTCACCGAGAAGCTGGGCGCCGTGCGGCAGGCGCTGCGCCCCGAGACCGAGCTGGGCTTCCACGGCCACCACAACCTTGCCATGGGCGTGGCCAATTCGCTCGCCGCGATCGCCTGCGGCGCCAGCCGCATCGACGCCGCCGCGGCGGGACTGGGCGCCGGTGCCGGCAATACGCCGATGGAAGTGCTGGTGGCCGTGTGCGAGCGCATGGGCATCGAGACCGGCGTCGACGTCTACCGCATCGCCGACGTGGCCGAAGACCTGGTGGTGCCGATCATGGACCACCCCATCCGCATCGACCGCGACGCGCTCACGCTGGGCTATGCCGGCGTGTACTCGTCCTTCCTGCTGTTCGCCAAGCGCGCCGAGGCCAAGTACCGCATCCCCGCGCGCGAGATCCTGGTCGAGCTCGGCCGGCAGCGGCTGGTGGGCGGGCAGGAGGACATGATCGAGGATACGGCGATCACGCTGGCGCGCGAACGGGGCCTGCTGGTGCCGTGACGCTGTCGCCCCGGTTTCGATCAAGCCTGGCGGCGCCGCTGCGCGGCCGGGCATGGCTTTCATCAGGCACCAGAGAATGGAGACAGGTTCCCATGCTTCGACTTCCCACCCGCCTGCGGCTCGCTAGCCTCGGTATCGCGGCCGCGGCACTCGCCGCCGCGGCCAGCCCCGCGCACGCGCTCAATATCCTGCTGACCAATGACGACGGCTGCGCCGCACCTGGCATCACCGCGGTCCGCAAGGCCCTGCAGGACGCCGGCCACCGCGTCATCACGGTCGGGCCGGCCACCAACCAGAGCGGCTCGGGCGCTGCCTATGCCGTGCCCGACGGGCGCACCCGGCTGGTAGTGGATCCGCTCGCCGGCAGCGCCGACACCTTCTGCGTGCACCGGGTCAAGGCCACCTTCGTCGCAGGCGGCGCGCTCAATGCCACCAACCCGGAATACCTGGGCAGCGGCTCGCCGGTGGACGCCACCGCCATGGGCCTGAAGATCGTCGGGCCGGAAAGCAGCTTCACGCCGGACCTGGTCGTCTCCGGGGCCAATTTCGGCGAGAACCTGTCGGACTCCATCCCGCACTCGGGCACGGTGATGAACGTGCTGTTCGCCGCGCGCCGCGGCGTGCCCGGCATCGCGCTGAGCGTTGGCGTGGACTTTGCCGAGGCACGCACCGGCTTCGGCAGCACCGTGGCCGCGTTCCCCAGGGCCGGGGCCTTCCTGGCCCGCGTGATTGCCAGCCTGGAAGCCACGCGCGCAGCCGGCCAGCCATTGCTGCCGGTGGCCCACCCGCTGAGCATCAACTACCCGATCGCTGCCGGCGGGACTCCTGCCGGCGTGCGCCTGACCACGCCTGGCACGGTGGATTCCTTTACCACCGCCTACAAGCGCAATGCCGACAACACGGTATCGATCGACGTGGGCGCGCCGGAGACCGAAGCGGCAGCGCTGGCGCGGATCGCGGAGACGCCGGCCTTCCTGGCCAAGTTCATCACGATCTCGGCGCTTGACGTCGACTTCCGCCCGACGCCGCTGGCGCGCGGCCTGTTCAACCGCTCGCGCCGCGAGCTGGCCACCCTGGCACCTTAGGCGGAGCAACCATGGGCAAGGACCTTAGATCCTGGCGCCACCTCGTGCTCGCATGCGGGGTCGCGGCGGTCGCAGCATGCGGGGATGACCATGCGCCGGAAGTGAGCGGCACGGCTGCCGTCGGCGCCGCGCTGGCAGGCGCCACCGTGCAGTTGCGCGATGCGCAAGGACAAGTGCACAACACAACCACCGATGCAAAGGGCGCATTCCGCCTGGCCGCAGTGCCGGGCGGCGCGCTGATGGTGCGCTGCGAGGGCGGGCTCGCGCAGGGCGAGCCGAACCGCCTGCGGCTGCATGGCCTGGTGCTGGGCGCGCGCACCGTGAACTGCTCGCCGCTGACCGAGCTGGCCTTGTGGAAGCTGCTGAGCGGGCCGCCGGATCAGGCGTTCGACAGTTTCGGGCAGGGGCGCGCCAGGGACCTGTCCGCCGACGCCATGGCCGAAGCGGAGGCCGCGGTGCTGGCTGCGCTGGCGGCAGGTGCCGGCGTCGATATCGACCCCGCTGCCTTACCCCGGCGCTGGCATGACACGCCGCTGGAGGCAGGCAATGCCAGCGATCCCCATGACGCCGCGCTGGATGCGCTGCGCGACGCGATTGCCGACCAGGCTTCCATGGACTTCATGGGCGAGATGGTGGTGCGCGGCGTGTGCGTGGCCGACGGAACCTGCGGGTGAGGCGGCTGCCGCTGCGGCGCGAACAGGTGGCCTGAAGCGGCCGGTGTGTTAGCCGCAAACGCCGCCCCCTGGCAAGGGGGGCGGCGTCTCTGTTTTCTTATATCACCCCTGAATCTTTCTTAAAACCCGGCGAAAATGTGGCGCGCCCGGTGTAGCCCAGGTGGTGAAGCAAGCGCACGAAGGCTGAGGCATTCGGTTCATTGAAGACATGGCTATCAAACTAGCCCGCGAAGCGCCGTAATCGCTAGAATGCGCGTTAATGCGCAGTGCGCGTTGGCCTGATCCCGGAGCCGGTATGGAACCCCTCTCTTTTGAATTCGTCACCGTTGAGGAAGCAAAGAAGGTACTGGACGGCGCGCCGCCAGTGCAAACCGAGCCTGACTGGACCGGCGTGCGGCGCCCGCCGTCGCCGAAAGATACGTTGCTGTCAGACGTCGCCATGCGGTGGCTGGCATCGCTGCCGGCCGAGGCGCGCCCCGTTGAGCTGTGCCGCCGCTATGCGCGCATCGGCAACCACCTGGCTGCGCTTTCTGCCAACCCGGCGGCTCTGCGTGCTTTCCTGGTTGAGCTGCTGATAGACAAGCGGGGTGGGCGGCAGGGGTTTCCGGATGGCATTGCGCTGGAACTGTCGCGGTTGCATGAATACATGGTGCAACAATTGCCCGGGTCCGGCGGCGGGCAGGGGTGGCCTGAGTTGGGGGATTGAACTGCGTTGGGG